>SFMU01000029.1 GCA_004552965.1 Bacteroidales bacterium
CAGTCTGTCTCTAAGAAATTAACGCTCTCGTATAATTTTCTCGGTACTTGCTTGTACTTCCTTCAGTCTTTTCAATGATCTTGTTGTGTGCCTCATTTCTGAAGCGGATTGCAAAGGTAGGGAGCTTTTTTGAAACATGCAAACTTTTTCGAAAAATAGTTTTCAACATTTCTTCACCCGACCTGTTGATAAGTGTCCCAACCTCCTATTTATCAACAATTTCTCCGGCATAAGAAAAAATCAAAAAAAACTGACTTTTCTCTTGCCGGAGTAAAAAAGTGGCGCAGAAAGGCCCCTGGACCTATTCTTATTCTTCCATGACAGCCGGTTTGCTCACCAGAATTTCCTTGATTCTTCCCAGGACATTGGCACACATCAGGGAGTCGACAGCGAGGAAATAGCGGTCTTCCTCAGGATCCGGGGCGAAATGGGTGCAGGCGTCATCAGAGAACTCTATCCTGCCAGGTCCCACTACATTGAAATAAGGGACATCACCGTTGGAGATTCCCTCGACCGCATACAGAACACTTGTAATGTCCCAGGTCGGTTCATCATACGGCATCTGCCTGTAGACCTTGTAGGCCTCGACCATAGGATGAGCCTCGGTCCAGCCGAAATCGTCCATGATGCTCTGAGAAGGATAGCAGATGGAGATACCGACTTCAAAAGGCGAATTGACAATTTCGGTCGGCCATCGGGAGAAGACCTTCTGCGCTGAAGGGACATCACGCATTACATTATATTCAGGAGTGGTCTCGTTGAGCATGCAGCCTGCCATGGTGACAAGGCGGTTGACCTTCTGCGCGACAAGTGCGGTGCCGTCAAGGTCTGAATATTCATCAGGCTCAGAGTCGAGAAGCCTTGCAAGATTTGTCGAAAAGCCTGTCGAGACGATTGTCACAGACCCATCAGGCTGGGCAGCCAGGATCTCCCTGTAAAGGTCAACTGCAAGAGGAAGCGAGGAACAGTCTTCGACAGAGCCGGCGAACAAAGGATCACCCTCTTCCGTCTGCATCCCGGCAACATGCTGGGCATAGTTGACAGCATCGCCCGTGCAGTCGGCTCCTTCCCTGATGATGCCGATCGGAACCTCAGGATGGCCGTACCACACGCGGGCGAGGTCGACATATTCAGCGCCTCCCGGCTCGACTTTGTTGATCATGACTCCGAGCAGATTGACGCGCCCCGCATCCATATATTTGAAAAGCAGGTCAAGTGCCATCGCGTCATCGACGTCATTTCCCATATCGGTTTCGAATATGATGGAAACCGGCCCGGCTGAGTCATCAGAGCCGCGGGTCGAGCATCCGGCCAAAGAGAGGATGCATAAAGGCAAAAGCGATAATAAGAATCTTTTCATTTTCTCAATATTGATAAGGTAAATATTTCAGGCTCCGGAAGCGACAATCAAGGCAAGGCCTGAGATGAAGAAACAGAACATCAGCGCCAGAAGGGTGTAAACCTTCCTGCCCGCACCCTTGAATTCTTTCCAGACGAATATGCCCCAAAGCGCAGCTACCATGGGAGCGCCCTGCCCCAGGGCATAGGAAACGGAAGCGCCGGCCTTGCCGGCTGCGATATAGCTGAGGGCGGTTCCCAGACACCAGATCATACCTCCGAGCATACCGACGAGGTGGGTCCTGGCGCCGCCTTTGAAATAGTCCGAGAACTTCACCGGAGAGCCCACAAACGGCTTTTTCATGACAAGCGGTCCGAAAATGAAATGGCTCGCAAGCACCGCAAGGGAGAAGATGACCAGCGCTGAATATGGCCCCACCTTCCCGCTCTGCATATTCGCAAAATCGGTCAGGTCCATCGCACGCATCACAAAAGAAGAAAAGAACGACATGACAACACCTGCCACCAGAGCCAGTGCAACTCCCTTCCTGCGGGACTGCGCGTCAACGGTGGAGCCATCCTCCTTCTTGCCGGAGGCGATTCCGTTAAGTATGATGGCCACTACAACCAGGGTCACGCCGAGAGCGAGGAGAGCCAGATTGCTTTTCAGAGCGCCCTGAGCGACTTCCACCCGGAGATTGTTGAACACTCCGAGAACCAGGGCGAGACCGCAGCCGAGCGGGAAGGCGACCGACATCCCGGCAATCGAAGTCGAAGCGCTGAGAAGGATGTTGGAGGCATTGAATATAAAGCCGCCCAGGACGAGCCAAAGCACAGAGGAACCGGACGCCTGCGAAATGTCCTCAAGGAAAGGCCTGCCGGCAGGACCGAAAGAACCTAGCGTGAAGGCAAGGATCAGGGAGAAGACCACCATGCCGGCCACATAGTCAAGATAGAAGAGTTCGTAGCGCCAGTTCTTTGCTGCCGCTTTCTGAGTGTTTCCCCAGGAGCCCCAGCATAGCATGATGACGAAACAGAGAAATACCGCCAATGGGTAACTGTTGACAATGAACATGATACTGATGTGTTAAGAGTTTGATTTCAGGAACGCATCAATCTCGGCCCTTGAAGGAATCGCTGTCTGGGCACCCATCTTTGTGACGGATATTGCCGATGATGCAGTTGCGAAACGTGCCGCCTCCGGAAGGGACTTCCCTTCCGCCAGGGCAACACAGAGGGCTCCGCAGTAGGTATCGCCAGCCCCGGTGGTGTCCACGGCATCCACTTTCAATGCAGGTATGAACTCGTGCCCATCCTTTTCCACTATCAGGGACCCCCGGCTTCCCATCGTGACAATCATCTTGCCCACACCCTTGCCGAAAAGCACGCCTGCCGCCCTGACGGCAGATTCCACATCACTGACCTTCACTCCGGAGAAGGAAGAGAGTTCTGTCCTGTTCGGAATAAAGAGGGAGACATGGCGGAACACCTCTTCCGGAAGTTCACAATAGGGTGCAGGATTGAGCACCACGGTAGCGCCAGCCTCAGATGCAATCCTTGCGGCTTCCACCACGGCGGGGATTGGAATCTCAAGCTGCATGAGGAGAATGTCGCAGGACTGAAGAAGAGCGCGGGAATTGCGGACATCCTCGACCGAGAAGTCCGCATTGGCGCCGGAGGCAACCACGATGCAGTTTTCAGCATCGCGGTCCACGGTTATCAATGCGACTCCGGAAGGTCTGTCAGAGCGCAGGGATGCGCTGATGTCGATCCCTTCTTCGGAATAGTGGGCCAAGGCATTGTCTCCGAACTGGTCCCGGCCTACCTTGCAGATGAAGGAGACCTCTCCCCCGGCTCTGATTGCCGCCACGGCCTGGTTTGCGCCCTTCCCTCCCGGGCTCATTGTAAAATCGCCTCCAAGAACGGTCTCACCCGGTGCAGGCAAAGTGGCAGTCTTCACGGTCATGTCCGTGTTGCTGCTTCCTAGGACAAGAATCTTTCCCATTGTGTTTCTTTCGGTTGTCAGTTTCAGCTAATTCCACCAAATATAGTAAAAGAACTTCACTTCTGGAAATGGTTCTTCGCGTGAACCTGGAAGGGCCCGGTCCGGCTGCAATGCGAGAGAGGCCTGCCGCCGATGCCATCAAACCGACACAAAGCAAAGAAGGCGGCCGAATGTGATTCAGCCGCCTTCCCTTATGGATATTTCCGGTGATGTCGGATTACATCATGCCGCCCTGTGGCATTGCCGGAGCCGGTTCCTTCTCAGGGATGTCCACGATACCGCACTCAGTGGTAAGGAACATACCTGCAACGGAAGCTGCGTTCTCGAGAGCTACACGGGCAACCTTGGTAGGGTCGATGAGACCGGCCTCGAACATGTTGACATATTCATCGGTGCGGGCATTGTAGCCGAAATCATCCTTGCCCTCACGGATCTTCTGGATGATGACGCTTCCTTCGACGCCTGCGTTCTGGGCAATCATGCGGAGAGGCTCCTCGATTGCGCGGGCAACGATGTGGATACCGGTTGTCTGGTCCTCGTTCTCGCCCTTGAGATCCTTGAGGCACTCGGCAGCGCGGATGTAAGCGACTCCACCGCCAGGGAGGTAACCCTCTTCAACTGCCGCGCGGGTGGCATTGAGAGCATCCTCAACCCTGTCCTTCTTCTCCTTCATCTCGATTTCGGAGCCAGCGCCCACATAAAGGACAGCTACACCGCCGGCGAGCTTTCCGAGTCTCTCCTGGAGTTTCTCCTTGTCATAGTCGGAAGTGGTGTTCTTGATCTGGGTACGGATCTGGGCAACCCTCTCTGCGATCTGCTCCGAAGAACCGGCGCCGCCCACGATGGTGGTGTTGTCCTTGGTGATGGTGATCTTCTCTGCCTTTCCAAGCATGTCAACGGTGACATTCTCGAATGTGTAGCCTCTTTCCTCGGCGACTACGGTTGCGCCTGTCAGGATGGCTATGTCCTGAAGCATTTCCTTGCGGCGGTCACCGAAGCCCGGAGCCTTGACTGCAGCCACCTTGAGGGTGCCGCGGAGTCTGTTGACAACCAGTGACTGAAGTGCCTCGCCATCCACATCCTCAGCGATGATGAGGAGGGACTTGCCTTCACGTGCGATCGGCTCGAGAACCGGGAGAAGATCCTTCATTGAAGAGACCTTCTTGTCAGTCAGGAGGATGCAAGGATCATCGAGAACTGCCTCGAGTTTCTCGGTGTTGGTCATGAAATATGGAGAGATGTAACCTCTGTCGAACTGCATTCCCTCGACAACCTTCACCTCGGTCTCGATACCCTTTGCCTCTTCGACAGTGATGACACCGTCGCCGTTGACCTTGGACATCGCGTCAGCGATAAGCTTGCCGATGGTACTGTCATTGTTGGCGGAAACGGTTCCTACCTGCTCGACCTTCGAATAGTCGTTGCCGACCTTCTTGCTCTGCTTCCTGAGTTCTTCGACAACAACTGAGACAGCCTTGTCGATACCTCTTTTCAGGTCCATAGGGTTAGCGCCTGCAGTCACATTCTTCAGACCGACGTTGATGATGGCCTGAGCGAGAACGGTGGCAGTGGTGGTACCGTCACCTGCCTGGTCATTGGTCTTGGAAGCGACTTCCTTGACCATCTGGGCACCCATATTCGCAAACCTGTCCTCGAGTTCGACTTCCTTTGCGACAGAAACACCGTCCTTTGTCACGTGAGGAGCACCGAACTTCTTGTCGATGACCACGTTGCGACCCTTTGGTCCGAGAGTGACCTTGACTGCATTAGCGAGAGCGTCCACTCCTTCCTGCATCTTCGAGCGGACATCAACATTGAATTTTATTTCCTTTGCCATAACGATTTCGTATTAAAGAATTGCCAAAATATCAGACTGCTTGACGATCAGGTACTTGACATCGTCGACAGTAACCTCGGTGCCGGAGTATTTCCCATAGATGACCTCGTCACCTACCTTGACCTCCATAGGTTCATCCTTCTTGCCAGGGCCGACTGCGAGCACCTTGCCTTCAGATGGTTTCTCTTTTGCTGTGTCAGGAATATAAAGTCCTGATGCTGTCTTGGTCTCAGCCTCTTTAGGCTGGATCAGAACTCTGTCTGCTAACGGTTTGATCATAATATTGAATTTTTTAGTGTTTTCAATCAGTCACCGCTCCTGCGGGACAGCCATCAGAAAATCAAAGGTTGTGCCACCCTACATGCACTGACAAATTGTCACTTCCACTGACATGGGACAGAAAGGGGCGGGAATATGACGATAGCCTTTGCATATTCCCGGAAGCTTCAGATGTCGATGTTGACTATTTTGATTATATTGATTAGTTTTGTAGATAAGGACAAGAGTATCCCGGACAAGTAAGAACATAATCACTACAGAGAAATGAAAAACGCAGTTCCATATATTCTCGCAGCCCTCCTGCTGGTCTCGGGAGCGGCCTCATGCAGCAGATTCGGCAGAAGTTCCGCACAGAGTACGGAATTCGCCACTTTCATCAAAGCCCACACCGGAGGAATCATCTCGGACAAGGCGACAATAAAGGTTGAACTTGCGTCAAGCATACCCGATGTAGAACCGGGAAGCGACCTCAAGGAAGGCGTCCTGTCTTTCACACCATCCATGAAAGGCAGCGCCAGATGGCTGACCCGAAGCATGATAGAATTCATCCCGGAGGACGGACAGCTGAAAGCGGGGCAGGCTTACACGGCAAAGCTCAGGCTCGACAGGATCCAGGATGTAGGCAGCCGCAGATTCCGCAAGTACAGTTTCAAGTTCCTCGTGGCAATCAAGGAAGCCATACTCCAGCCTGACGGAATCTCGATCAGCGAGGATTCGCCGCAATCCGCCACGGCATTCGGAACAGTCTCCCTGACGGAAGAGCTGCCGCTGGAGAAGGTCAGGGACATGATTGTGGCCGAATATGGCGGCAGCAGGCCGGAGGTCAGCGTCACCACTGAGGGAGACCCCCTGCACTACCGTTTCGAAGTGCTCGGACTGGAGAGAGGCGACAAGGACAGGAAGCTCAGCATCAGACTCAAAAGCGGAGACACCGGATTCGTCGCGGATTCAAGGTTCGAGACTGTCATCCCGGCCATAGGCGACTTCAAGGTTGTCAGCGCCGAATATGTGGAAGCCGACGACCCGTACATCCTTGTCTCCTTCAGCGAGCCCCTTTCCCAGATGGCGGCTGAAGAAGGGATGTTTACAGTAGAAGGAGCAGGCCGGATACACACCAAGGTCGACGATTCCAACGTCAGGATATATCTCGAGGACATCCGTGACCATGCCCCGGTCCTGACTGTTTCGGATGGAGTAAGGAGCTACAGTTCGGACAGGCTGAAGGAGGCATATTCAAAGACCTTCGACATCCAGGAGGGGATGCCGGCCGTCGAGATTCCGATTTCCGGAAACATTCTGCCCGACTCACGCCAGCTGATCCTCCCGTTCAGGGCGGTGAACCTCAAGTCGGTGGACATCAGAGTCATACAGATCTACGAGGAGAACGTCCTGATGTTCCTTCAGGACAATGACCTGGGTGGCAGCAGCTCCCTACGGAGAGCCGGACGCCTGGTCTGCAAGAGATGTCTCAGGCTTGATTCGGACCCTTCGAAGGATCTCCACAAATGGCAGAATTTCAGCGTGGATCTTTCCGGTCTTTTCAAGCAGGAGCCCGGTGCGATCTACAGGGTCCAGATCTCATTCAAGGAAAGCTATTCGATCTACGGTCAGAAGAACAACTTCAGAAGCGGAAAACCTTCCGATGCCCTTCTGGACATAGCCTCTGAGGACATCACTCCCGAAGATGACATGGAGTGGGACAAGCCATACCCGTACTACTACGACAACTATTTCGACTGGGAAAAGTTCAAGTGGGAGGACAGGGAGAATCCTCTCAAGCCATCTTACTATATGGATGAGAGCCGGTTCCCTGTCATCAACCTGCTGACCAGCAATCTGGGAGTGATCGCCAAATATGCCGGAGGGGACAAGCTCTGGGTCAGCGTCAGCGACATCCTCACAGCCAATCCTGTCTTCAATGCCGAACTCTATGTCTACAGTTACCAGCTGAAGGAAATCGGCTATGCAAAGACAGGGACTGACGGAATGGCAGAAGTAGCCCTTTCGGGAAAACCTTTCGCAGTTGTGACCAAGAGGGGCGGTTCAACCAGCTACCTGAAGGTGTCCGAGGGAGAAGAAAACAGCCTAAGCCGCTTCGACGTGGGCGGAAAGGCTCTTGACAAAGGGCTGAAGGCCTTCGTCTATGGAGAGAGAGGTGTCTGGAGGCCGGGCGATACCCTGCACGTCACGATGATCCTCGAGGACAAGGAAGACTTGATCCCGGACAGCCACCCGGTGGCCATGGAGATGTACACGCCAAACGGGCAGTTCTACACAAAACTCATCAACAGCAACGCCAGGGATGGTTTCTACACGTTTGACATACCTACGGCAGGCAGTGACCCTACCGGCATCTGGAACGCGTATTTCAAAGTCGGCGGCGCCACTTTCCACAAAGCGCTGAGGATTGAATCCGTAAAGCCAAACAGACTGAAGATCAATCTCAACATAGGAGAAGAAACGATCGAGGGCGGGCAACAATGCGACCTTGAGATCGGCTCGTCCTGGCTGACAGGTCCACCTGCAGCCAATCTCAGGACAAGCGTCAGGATGACTCTGCGCAAAGGCGCCTCAACTTTCAAGGGTTTCGAAGGCTACAGCTTCCAGAGCCCGCTTTCCGATTATTCAGCCAGCGAACACCAGCTTGCCGACGTCCGCCTGGACGAGCGCGGGGAAGCGAAGTTCTCCGTGAATATGCCGGCAGCCCCGGACGCTCCGGGAATGCTTTCCGCCGACATAGTCACGACTGTGACGGAAGAAGGCGGAGACATGAGTTTCAGCACGGTTTCGGCACCATATTCACCATTTGCGTCCTACGTGGGTATCAGTCTGCCTGGCGACAAGGGCAAGAACTTCGTGGAGACTGACAGGGACTACAATTTCAAGGTTGCCACCGTCGACAAGGATGGAAAGAGGATATCCGGAGTCAACCTGGAATATTCGATCTACAAGCTGAAATGGAGCTGGTGGTGGGAAAGCCGGGCAGAGGAGCTCGACTCCTATGTCAACGGATCTTCAGCCGAACCGGTAGCTACCGGGACGATGGTTTCCGGCAAGGGAGACTGTTCAGTTCCGTTCAGGGTAGATTATCCCGAATGGGGCAACTATCTGGTGATTGTCCGGGACAAGGACAGCGGTCATGTCTGCGGACAGGTCGTCTATGCCGACTGGCCTTCCTCAAGGGGCAGGGCGGCGAAGAACGACCCTGACGCCCTCACGATGCTGTCATTCTCTACCGACAAGGAGACCTACGATGTCGGAGAGACCGTCACCGTGCATATTCCTTCCGCCACCAGGGCCCAGGCTCTGGTCAGCATCGAGAATTCGAGAACCGTCATTTCCCGCGAATGGGTGAAACTGAACGGAGAAGAGGAAGCCTACACCTTCAAGGTGACCCCTGAGATGGCACCGAATTTCTTCATACACATCACGATGGTGCAGCCACATGAAAGAGTGGGCAATGACCTTCCGATAAGGCTCTACGGAGTCCGGCCGGTGATGGTCAATGATTCGGAATCCCATCTGGAACCTATGATAATCATGGATGACGAACTCCGCCCGGAGGAGGCATTCACAGTGAAGATCAGGGAAAAGAAGGGGCGGCCGATGACTTACACCCTTGCCATCGTCGATGAAGGTCTCCTGGATCTGACTTCATTCAAGACTCCGGACCCTTGGAAAGCGATGAACGAGAGAGAGGCGCTCGGAGTGAAGACCTGGGATCTCTACGATGATGTCATCGGGGCCTACTGCGGAAGATTCTCTCCGATGTTCAGCATAGGTGGAGACGAAACCCTGGCAATGAACAGCAGGAAGGACAACAGGTTCAATCCGATAGTCAGATTCGCAGGTCCGTTCACTCTGACTTCCGGAACAGCCTCCCACAGGTTCAGGCTTCCGATGTACGTAGGAAGCGTGAGGGTCATGGTTGTCGCTGCCAGGGAGGCATCCTACGGCAATGCCGAAAAGACAGTCCCGGTCAAGTCGCCTCTGATGGTGCTGCCGACTCTTCCAAGAAAGATTTCGGACGGGGAGAAGGTCACGATGCCGGTCAATGTCTTCGCCCTGGAAGACGGGCTCAAGGAAGCGACGGTCAGAATCAAGGCTGAAGGGCCTGTGGCCATTGCCGGACAGAGCGAATCGCAAGTACGTTTCGAAAAGCAGGGAGACAAAGTCGTGAAGTTTGCTCTTGAGGCGACAGGAGTCGGCAAGGCAAAGATCAGTGTCATGGCCGAAGGCAATGGCAGAAAGGCATCCCAGGAAATCAGCATCGAGGTCAAGGAGCAGAATCCGGCCACATTGCACGTGACTGAAGCAGTCATTGCGAAGGGAGACAGAAAGCATTTCGGTTTCACGCCTTTCACATCCGGCGGAGACAACAGTGCGGAACTCACTCTGACCGGCTATCCATTCTTCGATGCCAATGGAATATATTCATTCATGACAGCATACCCTTACGAATGCACGGAACAGCTTGCAGCGAGGGGAATAGCCTTGCTGTCAATCGTGAATATGATATCCATCGACAGGGATGAAGCGGTCGAGAGGATGATTCCGTCCCTTCTGAGCCAGATCTACCAGAGGCAGCGGTCGGACGGAGGCTTCGCAGCCTGGCCGGAGAATCCGGATTCACAGTCCTGGATCTCTTCCATGGCAGGGCATTTCATGATTCTTGCCCAGCAGTCGGGCTACACTGTCAGCAAGGGTGTCCTTGCCAGCTGGTCCCGCTACCAGAAGAACGGAGTGCAGAACTATCGCAATACCGATTCGAAGCATCTCTGGGATCTGGAGCAGGCCTACCGCCTGTTTACCCTCACTCTCAACAACGACTCGCAGAACGGAGCCATGAACAGGCTCAAAGAGAGCCAGAGTCTGTCCTCCCAGGCCTGCCACATGCTTGCGTCGGCATATTCACTGGCTGGCAAGAAGGCTGTCGCCGAAGACATGCTGGCCTCCGCAGGCCACTCCACAGGCACCTATCAGGAAAAAGAGCCTACCTTCGCCTCCCCTCTGAGGGACAAGGCTCTGGCCATGTATGCCAAATTGCTTGCCGACGATCTTGGCGGTGCGCTGGAGCTTTCTCACGACATTTCAAAGGCCATTTCTTCAGGTTTCTACAGCACCCAGGAGGCCGCCTTCTGCTCGCTGGCCATGAAGGAACTCGCGGAAAGGTCCGGAGACGGTATCCTGACGGCTAACGTCACAGCGGGAACCACTGTCACTCCGGTCCAGAGCATGAAGGCGACTGCCACCATTCCGGTTGAAACCGAGACCGGAGGAGTCGATGTGGAAAACACTTCCGAGGGGGTCATCTATGCGCAGCTGTCTGTGTCAAGGGTTCCAGAGTCGGGAAAGAAGGTTGAAGCCAGATCCAACGGATTGGGCCTGAAGGTCAGCTACTGCGGCATGGACGGCAAAACTCTGAACCCTTCTTCACTGGTTCAGGGCACCGAGTTCACGGCCATCATCACTGTCACCAACCACAATTCCGTCAGGGACTGCGATAATGTAGCCCTTACCCAGGCGATTCCATCAGGCTGGGAAATCATCAACGACAGGATCTTCTTCGGCGAAACGGGAAGCAACTCAGGCGTAGACATCCGTGACGACAGGATAATCTGGCATTTCGATCTGCCGAAAGGCTCCTCGAAGAGTTTCAAGGTAAGGTTGAATGCAGCCTATGAAGGCGAATTCGTCCTGCCTGTGGTCAAATGCGAGGCCATGTACGATCCTCACATCAGCGCCAACACTGCTTCCGGCAAGGCAACAGTAAGCAGGTGAGATTCCCCATGCGGAAAAGGACCCGTGCTGTCATTGCGGTATGCGGCATTCTGATTGCCGCATACCTCTTCTGTCTGCCAGGAGATCTGTTCAAGGACACCTGCTATTCCACAGTGGTCACGGACAGGCACGGAGAACTGCTCGGGGCAAGGATTGCCGATGACGGCCAATGGAGGTTTCCACCCACCGACACTGTCCCGGAAAAATTCAAGGAGGCCGTGATAGAGTTCGAAGACCGGTGGTTTCCTTACCACTTCGGTGTGAATCCTGTTTCGGTCTGCCGTGCTGCAGTCGGAAACATCAAGGCCGGCAGGGTCACTTCCGGTGGAAGCACGATCACGATGCAGGTAATCCGGATGTCGCGGGGCAAGGAAAGGACGATGGGTCAGAAAATCATCGAATCCATCCTGGCAACCAGACTGGAACTCACCTCGTCCAAAAGAAGGATTCTTGCCCTGTACGCATCCCACGCCCCTTTCGGAGGAAATGTGGTAGGACTCGAGGCCGCGGCCTGGAGGTATTTCGGCCGGCCTCCGGAAGAACTGTCCTGGGGAGAATCGGCGACTCTGGCCGTTCTGCCGAACGCCCCATCCTACATCCACCCCGGGAAGAACAGGGATAAGCTTCTCGACAAGAGGAACCGGCTTCTTCGAAGACTCCACGAAAGAGGAAAGCTGGACTCGCTTGACCTGGCTCTGGCCCTTGAAGAACCTCTTCCGCTTCAGCCGGTGGCGCTTCCGGATGATGCCTTCCACCTGGTGGAGAAATACTCGAAGACAGCTCACGGGAAACGAAGCCGTACAAGCATCGACATTCATCTCCAGCGTCAGCTTCAGGCCCTGACCGGCCAATGGAATTCGGAATTCTCGATGACGGGCATCAATGACCTTGCGGCAGTCATCGAGGATGTCGCCACGGGAGAGATTCTCGCCTATGTGGGGAATGCGGATCCGGACAGAGTGCGTCCGGGGTCGGATGTGGACATTGCCGCGGCGCCAAGAAGTACGGGAAGCATCCTGAAACCGATTCTGTACTGCTCGCTCCTCCAGGATGGAGAAATTCTCCCGAACACTCTCCTTCCCGACATCCCTGTCAACATTTCCGGCTTTTCACCTCAGAATTTCAACAAACAGTTCTGCGGGGCTGTACCGGCAGCAGAAGCGCTTGCCCGGTCTCTGAATGTGCCGGCAGTGCACATGCTCAGGCGGAGCGGTGTTCCGAAGTTTCTCGGGACTCTCAGGGACTGCGGCATCAGAAGCCTCAGCAGAAGCGCTTCCGACTACGGTCTCTCACTGATTCTGGGAGGAGGGGAAGCCAGTCTGGCCGAGATCACTTCGACATATTCAAAAATGGCCGCTTCTTACCTTTGCACGGACAAGGCTGAATTCAAGGGCAAAGGGCGCCTGGGCGGATTCCCACTTACCGACAAATGCGCCCTCTGGTGGACTTTCGATGCGCTGAAAGAGGTCGCCAGGCCTGACGAGATAGACTGGAGGATGATATCTTCAGTGCATAAGGTTGCCTGGAAGACCGGCACCAGCTACGGATTCAGGGACGCCTGGGCAGTGGGAGTCACACCCGAATATGCCGTGGGCGTCTGGGTCGGAAATGCCGAAGGCAATGGGGTTCCGGGCCTTACCGGGGCAAGGACTGCGGGTCCGGTGATGTTCGACATATTCAATCTGCTCCCTTCCCGGGAAAGGACGACTGCATATTCAGAGAGCGGATGGTTCCTCGAGCCTTCACCTTCGGATGGGATCGAGGCCGAAGTCTGCCGCGAATCCGGCTGCCTCAAAGGACCAGCCTGCGAGGATTCCGAAATCCTGCTGCTTCCTGCAAAGGCGATTGCGACGGAAGCCTGCCCTTACCATCGCACCATCGAAGGTCAGAATGTATTCCTCCTGCCGCCGGCGATGGAATGGTACTACAGACAGCATCATCCCGAGTATGCTCCTTTCGTTCCGAAAGAAAGAAGCGAATGGCCGCTGATGGAGTTCATCTATCCGGAAAGCGGCACTGAAATCTTCATTCCACGTCAACTTGACGGATCCGTGGCAGGAGTGACCTTCAATCTCGCGCACAGAGTGCCTTCTGCCAAAGTCTTCTGGCATCTGGACAATGAATATGCCGGCTGCACACAATACATCCACCAGATGAGGATGAATCCTTCGACAGGACGCCACACGCTCACCGTGGTGGATGAATCCGGCAATACTCTTTCCGTAAGTTTCAGGATTTCAGACGGCCGAAAGGCCTTCTCCCCTACTCTGTCTTCACGCTGAAACGATAGATGCAGGTGTGGGTGTAGGTCTCGCCCGGCGAAAGAAGCACTGACGGGAATTCAGGGCGGTTCGGACTGTCAGGGAAATGCTGAGTCTCGAGTGCAAGGGAACTTCTGTACTCGAACGGACTACCGCTCACACCGATGCCGGTGCCGTTGAAGAAGTTGCCGCTGTAGAACTGGATACCTGGCTGATCGGTAAGGACCTCCAGGAAGCGGCCGCTCTCCTCATCCCAGACCGTGCATGCCGGCTCGACATCCTTCTCCGATGTACGGTCGAGCACCCAGTTGTGGTCGTAGCCGCGGGCGTTGGCTATCTGGACATTATCGGTGCAGTCTATCCTTTCACCTATCCTGTGAGGTGTCCTGAAGTCGAACGGAGTCCCCTCGACACTTTCATTGACGCCCAGAGGGATGCTGAGCGTGTCTATCGGTGTGAATTCGCTTGCATTGATAGTCATCACATAGTCGCAGACGGTTCCGACACCCTCTCCCCTGAGATTGAAGAAAGAATGGTGTGAAATGTTGACAGGGGTCTTCATGTCGGTGGTCGCAGCATACTGGACCTTGAACTCATTGTCCTCGGTGAGGGAATATGTCATCGTGACATCCAGGTTGCCCGGATAGCCCTCGAATCCGTCCGGACGCAGATAGTGGAACACTATTTCATTGCCGGAGACACTGACCACCTCCCAAGGGATGTTGTCGAATCCGTACAATCCTCCGTGAAGGGTGTTGACCCCGTTGTCATTGTTCGGGACATTGTAAGTGACTCCGTCAATGGTGAAGGATGCGCCTCCGATCCTGTTTGCCACCGGACCGACACAGGCGCCGAGGAAACGCTCGCCTGTCGGATTGACATATTCGGAGATAGTCCTGCGTCCGACAACGATGTCCGCCAGGTTCCCGTCCCTGTCCGGAGTGAACAGGGTCACGACACGGCCTCCGAAGTTGGTGACCTGCATCGTGATGTCACCCGCGCTGAGAGTGTAGAGGGCGACCGGAACGTTGTTGATTGTCGTGTCAAATGCCGCTGACGGAAGAAGATCGGCTGCAGGAGCGCCCTTCTGGCGGCATCCCACCGTCAGAATGATGGCAGCAGATAGGAATATGACTGCTCTTTTCATGTGGATTGATTATTATGCTGCAAATATATATATTTGCGGAAAACAAACCAATCCTAGCAATGAGTATCAAAAGGCTTATCTGCGCCATAGGCGCCGCTCTCATCCTCACGTCCTGTGGAACCCAGCTCAATTCCTCATTCCTGATGTCAGGCGGACAGAAACTCGCTCAGGCAGCCACTCTCACAGACGAGCAGATGGCGGCATATGTAGCCCAGACCGTCACCCAGCTCGACAAGGAGAACACCATCCTTCCGGAGACGGACGCTTATGTCAAGAGAGTACGGAGAATGACCAAGGGACTGACCGAAGTGGACGGCACCCCTCTCAATTTCCAGGTGTACAAGACCAACGATGTCAATGCATTTGCATGCGCGGACGGAAGCGTGAGAATATATTCGGGGCTGCTGGACGTCATGTCCGACGATGAGGCTCTGGGAGTCATCGGCCACGAAATCGGCCACGTCGCAATGAGACACACCAGAAAGCAGTTCCAGCGTGCCCTGATGACCTCTGCCTTGCGCGATGCTGTCATTTCCACAGGCGGCAAGGTCGCAGTCCTTACCTCATCACAGCTCGGCGACCTGGGCGAAGTGCTTCTGAGCAAGAACTATTCGAGGAAGCAGGAATATGAAGCAGACGATTTCGGCTATGCCTTCCTCAAGGCTGCCGGAAAGAATCCTTGGGCCATGGCAATGGCATTCGAGGAGCTTGAGAAACTCTCATCCGGCCAGGCGTCAGCCGGTCAGTCAGCAGCCGGAGCCGCAATCAGCAATGCATTCTCCGATCACCCGGCAACTGCCGACAGAATAGCAAGAATGGCAGAAAGAGCCACCGCCGACGGATTCAAGCGTCCGGCCGAGTAGATTCCGAAGCAGGAAGTACGGGGCTATCTTCCACCGCCCCCGAAACCGCCGCCGGAAAATCCGCCTCCACCGCCGAAGGAAGTCATGCCACCTCCTCCGCTCCACCGTTGCTGGTCACCGGAGCCGCCTGAAGCATATTCCATTGCGGACCTGCTCATCCACCTCGACGAATCGTTGATGGTACTCCAGATGATCACAGGAGAGAAGTCTGCTTCCTGGCTGAACTGTTTCCTGGCAAGTTCAAAGTATTCAGGGCAGACCTTCCGGAAATCCTTATAGACCTGGTCCGCGATTCCGAATAGGGTCGCAAAGACAAGATAGTAGCTCCAGAGTTTCACTTCCACCACTCCCCTGTCAGAGATCAATGTGAAATCCCTCAGGAAGTTGCGAAGTCCGAAGACCTGGCGTACCTCTGTTGCGTCCATGTTCCAGACGGAAAGCGAATCCGGCACGGAAGTCTGCCAGTCATAAAGTTCCTTGGAATGGGAGGAAGCCCACCTGCGGAGTTCCTTCTGCTGAAGAACGGCATCCTCACCTGCTGCCTCCTTCAGGAAGGCGAAGAGGCGGTTTTCAAGATCGATGTCATCGGAAGATGAATCGTCCGCACCCTGATAGTCCTTGTCTATCCTGAAAGCAGGCTTGCCATTGTCCTGCGGAACTATCGTGAACGCTCCCTTGTAGAAAAGTCTGGTGAGGTAGGCCCCGATCAGGCGTTCCTTCGCGAGGACGGAGGTCTCGAAAGCATTGAATATTCCGCTTGCCTTCTTCAGGTTTCCACCCGCAGGCACATCCCTGAACCATTCGACTTTCTTGCTGGAAACCCCACCGAGCAGAGCCTTTTTCTTACGGTTCGTGCGGATCAGGTTCCGTACAGCGAGGACTATCGTCACAAGGAAGATCAGGAAGAAAAACAGACCGAAAAGAATAAGGACCCAGTAGTCATCTTCTTCCTCACCGTAGTCGCTTCCCTCCATCGCAGTCTCCCGAACGTCATCGAATGACCCGTTTTCAGCCAGAGCCGGAGTGAAGAGCCCTTTGTCGAAACGGACCATTGCAATCAGGCCGATGCGGGATGAAAAAGGTTCTGTAGACCAGGCCCTGACGGCACCATCCTGAACATGGATCTCTCCATGGAAACCGAAGCCCCAGACCGAAGTGTCGCCGGAGGTGAATCGCCGGTCAGCCTTCCGGATTGTCAGACTGACGTTCCGGGGAGGCGAAGAATGTCCGCGAGAGACGAACATATGATTGAATCCATCAGCATCCGAATATGCCTTGACCAGCCCGGTGAGGATATAACTCACCCGATAGCGGTGCATACCGTTGCTGCCCACACCCCAGCATATCTCGCATCCGTCTTTCTTCGGCACAATACCGCAACGCCCGGCCTTTTCCCGGCGCGAGCGGTCAACATCCCAGGAAAGGCCTTCGCTGACGTACTCGGTTCCGGTCTCGTCACTGACTTTCAGGTCAAGGATTTCCATCCGGCCAAGATTGCATTCAACAAGATACCATTCGGTGATGTCTCCCCGGACATCGATATCCCAGCACTCGGTGACTGAAGCGGATCCATCTTCCCTCAAAAGCACGTCTATACGCAGGGAGTCAACGACGCTCTGCGCAGAAAGACAGGTACCGAGGGACAGCAGAAATGCACAAAGCAACGCCGTCAGCGGTCTCATGGCAAGATTACTTGTTGAATATGTCGGAAACTGACGGAGCCTCGGACTTGGAGGCATCTTCAGGAAGAAGCTCCTGAAGGCCGAAATGCAGCATGGAAGCTACGATGGATGAAGGCCACTGGCGGACCATCATATTCATTTTGGTGACTGAATCATTGAACACCATCCTGCTCAGGCGGACCTTCTCTTCATAGTCCTTGATTCCCGACATGGTCTCGCTGAACATCCTGTCGGCCTTCAGGTCCGGATACTGCTCGGCAACTGCATTGAGACGGGAAAGGACCTGGGAGATCGCATTCTCCTGACCTGCCATCTGTTCAGGTGTGGCATTGGTAATACGGCGCTCGGCTATGACGTCCTTCAGAGTGTCGTGCTCGTGGATGGTGTACTGCTTTGTCATCTCGACGAGATTGGTGACGGCATCCCACCTGGTCTTGAGCTGGACATTGATCTGGGCAAGAGCGTTCTTTCTCTTTTCGTCGAGGGCGACAAGGGAACGCTGTGTGGCGAAGAAATAAAGAAAAACAGCGATGGCGATCGCAATGACAATAATCAATCCGGTCATAATGATTCTGGTTTAGCGCTTATCCGACAACCCAGACAAGCACATGATTGTCAAAAGTGATATATTCCAGTTCGAATTCCTCTTCGTAACCGTCCCTGTGGATGAAGGTGGCTTCGAGCTCACCCTCTCCCCTCGGCTTGAAATGTTCGACTTCTATCTGTTCCGCAAAATCCACGCGGTATGCCGACACTCTCTTGTAGATGGCCTCCTTGGCGCACCAGTAGATTGCCAGCTGCTCATTCTTCCTGTCGTCGTCAAGATCTTCAATCTCGTCATCGGACAGCGCCTTCTTCTCGACAACGGAAAAGTCCCGGTCAAGACTTTCGATGTCAATGCCGACATCCTCGTTGTCATCGAGGATGACCGCAACGTATTTCCCGGTGTGGGTGATGCTTATGTTGGTCACGCTGTTCTCGAGATAAGGCTTCCCGTTGTCGTGGTGGCTGAGGTAGACCTTCTCGCCGAACAGCTCGCACAGGAGCGCACGGACTGCAAGCCGCTGCTTGCGGAGCGATTCGTTGGCGATGAAGGAAATCTCTTCCATCTCGTCAGCCGGAACCGATGCGAGGGCACGCAGTTCTTCTTCTGTTTCAGTTATTTGCCAGACTCCCACAATGGTTCTGGTCTCTTCCAATTCTTTCTTCAGGTAAAGTGCCATACAGTCTTCAATTGAGTCCGAAACGCAAAAAACCTCGCCGGACATCGTCCGACAAGTTTCTTCCGGAATATTCATAAAGTGACAACAACGGATCGTCCGATCGGGAATCCGTCAATGAATTGTTATCTGTCTTTACAGAACTGGGAGGTTCCATTTGCGTTGTTGAACTTGATTGACGCAAATATAATGATTTTTTTGAAATGGAAAGATAATCCGTGGAAATTGTTATCTTTGCAAAACAAAATGGACATTCATCAAACATTAGAAAAATGGGATACTTAACTAACGAGAAATTGACCATAGTAGGAGCCGGTGGAGCTATCGGTTCCAACATGGTTCAGACCGCTCTCATGCTCGGTCTCACTCCCAACATCTGTCTTTACGACATTTTCGAGCCGGGAGTTCACGGTGTAGCTGAGGAAATGTGCCACTGCGCATTCGAAGGTGCCAACATTACCTGGACAACCGATCCTGAGGTTGCCTTCACCGGAGCAAAGTACATCATCTCTTCCGGCGGCGCACCACGTAAGGAAGGCATGACCCGCGAGGACCTTCTCAAGGGCAATTGCAAGATTGCAGCTGAATTCGGTGATTTCATCAAGAAGTATTGCCCTGACGTAAAGCATGTCGTTGTCATATTCAACCCTGCAGATGTCACCGCTCTCACCGCTCTCATCCACTCCGGACTGAAGCCTGAGTGCCTGACTTCCCTTGCAGCCCTCGACTCCACCCGTCTCCAGGAGGCTATCGCCAAGGAGTGCGGCGTCGCACAGAGCGAGGTTCAGAATGCACGCACCTATGGCGGACACGGTGAGCAGATGGCAGTTTTCGCTTCGAAGATCACCGTTGCCGGAAAGCCGCTTTCAGAGTACAACATCTCCGCAGAGAAATGGGAAGAGATCAAGCACACCACCATCCAGGGCGGTTCAGCAATCATCAAACTCCGTGGCCGCAGCTCATTCCAGAGCCCTGCATACCAGGCTGTCAAGATGATCGAAGCTGCCATGGGCGGTAAGGAATTCACTTGGCCTGCAGGTACTTATGTCAACTGCGACAAGTGCGGTTTCAAGAACGTGATGATGGCAATGCCTACCACAATCGACGCAACCGGCGTTCATTTCTCCGCACCGGAAGGAACTGAGGAAGAGATGGCAAATCTCCAGAAGTCCTACGAGCATCTGTGCAAGATGCGCGACGAGATCATCTCCCTCGGCATCATTCCGCCGGTAGAGGACTGGAAGTCAGAGAATCCGAATCTCTAGGATTACCCATCCGAAATTCACAGGAGGCTGGCCCAAGGGTCAGCCTCCGCCGTTTATTGCCCGGCCGGCTTTCGGTTTTTGACTATTTGTACTATTTTTGCAAAAGAAGCAACTGCAAAATGAATCACACGGATTTCCGAAGGACATCCGGCAAGATGCAGAATAAAAATGAATATCCGGAAAACACTTTACATAACAATCGCAGCGGTTCTCCTCGTGTCCGGGACCCTCGATGCCCAGAACAGGAACAGGAAGACCGTCACCGTTACTCCCGAGCAGATACTGATGGATGCTGTCACCCTGATCGACGATGGAGACTGGCAGAAAGCAGGGAGCATGCTCACCTATCTCACAGAGAACCAACCTGATAACGATGCAGCCTGGTACTACCTGGGCACCTGCTGTCTGTACGCCGGTGACTTCAGCGGAGCGCAAAAGGCCTTGAGGAAGGCGGCTTCCATCGATCCGAAGAATTACTGGTACAAGGACAGGCTTGCCACGGCATATTCGATGTCTGGCGAGACGGACATGACAGTCGCGACCTATGAGGCCATGCTGGAGGAATTCCCAGACAAGGATGACATCCGCTACTCCCTCGTCAACATCTACATCCAGCTCAAAGAATATGACAAGGCGCTGAAGGTGATGGAGGACCTTGAGAAGATGTACGGCAAGAACGAAAACATCACGGCCACCCGCTACGACATCCTTCTCCGTCAGGGAAAGACAGATGCGGCGCTCAGGACACTGATGGACTTCAATTCCGAATTCTCGTCACCGAGAATCCTCAGCATGATCGGTGACCATGAGAATGCCGAAGGCAGGGACAGCCTCGCGCTTTCCCGCTACCTCGAGGCTCTGGAACTTCAGAGCAACTATGCCCCGGCTCTTCTCGGCAAGGCCGACATTCTCTACAGCAGAAGGGACATCAGCGGATTCTTCAGCTGCCTGGACAAATTCGTCTCTGACGAGGAAACCCTCCCGAGCGTCAAAGCCCAGTACCTGAATATGCTGATTACCCGCAACGGCACCCTCTTCCTGAACAACCATAAGGAAAAGCTCGAAGCCCTTTATGAAACTCTGGTCTCGATGGCTCCCACAGACAGCACCATCCTCAATGCCGGAGCAGTCTTCCATTACTCGACGGGCAGGACAGACAAGGCAAAGGACCTCCTTCACAGGAACCTGAAAGCCCATCCCGAGAGTTTCGATGCGAATATCATGTATATCCAGATACTGGGCTCCCTCGATGACTGGGAAGGGATTTCCAGTGTCTGCGACAGCGCAATCACCAGATTCCCTGAAAAGACAGACTTCCTGGAATACCAGAACATCGCAGCCTATCATCTCGGGGATTATGAGAGAATCATCGACAACAGCTGGAAGATCATCTCGATGTCTCCCGGAGACACTGCCAAGATAGTATCCGCCCTGTCAAGCATCGGGGACACTTCCTACTCCATGGGAGATGAAAAGACTGCCTTCAAGTGCTACGACAAGGCCCTCAGACTCAATCCGGACTATGCCCCGGTGCTGAACAACTATGCCTGGTATCTTGCCCTGAAGGGCAAGAAGCTCAAGAAGGCCTGCGCAATGAGCAAGAAGACAGTCGACAAGGAGCCGGACAACCCTACCTATCTTGACACTTACGGCTGGATTCTCCACCTGCTGGGCGAAGACAAGGAGGCAAAGTCACTTTTCAAGCATGCAATGCTCTACGGCGGCAAGGACAGCTATACCATACTCAAGCATTACAGCCTTGTCCTCGAGGCTCTGGGGGAGAAGGAACTTGCAGAACTTTACGGGAGCATGGCTGAGAAGATAAAGGGCGAAGAAGACTGACAGGCAAGATGAGAGCGCGCTCCGGATCATATCTGCTTACGATTCTGGTCATCATCATGGCCGGAATGCTCTGTCCTGTCCCGGCATATTCACAGAACACGAAAGCGCAGGAGGCACGAAAAGCCAGGCTCCAGAAAGAGATTGAAATAATAGACAGCCAATTGAGGACGAACGCTTCCAAGAGTTCCAGCGCCCTGAACAGGCTGGCCCTGGTCAGGAAAAAGATGGATGCAAGAAAGGAGCTTCTCGAGGAGAGTGACAGGCAGATTGCCGGATTCACCAAAGCGATAGGGGCCATGGAAAAGGAGATAAAGGCCGCACAGCAGAGGCTGGACACCTTGTCCGAGTATTACACCAGGCTTGTCCGAAGTGCCTACAAAAACCGCAACACCAAGGTCTGGTACATGTACATTCTGGCGAGTGACAATCTCGGACAGGCTTTCAGAAGATACGGCTACCTGAGGGACCTTTCGGCTCAGATGAAGGTGCAGGCAGAAAAGATTATCGAAGCGAAAGCCGCCCTGGAAAGCGAGAAGGCCAGTCTCCAGGAGCTGAAGAAGGAGGCGGAGGCTGTCCGGAAGGAACGAGCGGAGGAGGTCGCCAGGCTCCAGGCAGAAGAGACAGATTCAAGGAATCTGGTCAACCAGCTTGAAAGGAACAGGAAGAAATATCAAGGCGAGCTGGACAGGAAACGCAGGGAAGTGGATGCCCTCAACCGAGAAATCGAAAGGATCATCCGCAACGCAATGGGCGGCAGCAAGAGCGGCAAGGCCTCCGGCAGCAAAGAAATCGACATCAAGCTGGCAAACGAGTTCAAGGCCAACAAGGGGAAACTTCCATGGCCGGTCGAGGGGCCTGTAGTGGACCGGTTCGGACAGAACTACCATCCGGTCTACACGAAGATCAAACTTCACTTCAACAATGGCATCAACATCGCCGTGTCTCCTGGCACCGGCGTCAAAGCCGTCTTCGACGGTGTTGTCAAGCAGATTGTAGTGATGCCGGGCTACAACAAATGCGTTCTCATCCAGCACGGGGACTACTTCTCATTCTACTGCAAGTTGGGTTCGGTATCCGTCAAGGCTGGGGACAAGGTAAAGACAGGACAGGAGATCGGGACTGTGGACACGATGAACGGAGAAACACAGCTGCATTTCCAGATCTGGTCAGGACGTACTCCACAGAACCCGGAAATCTGGCTGAGACCATAACTCAAAATGAGACACGAGATCATAATAAGAAGCCTGCAGGAAATCGATTCCGCAGCCAAAGAGTTCCTTGAGGAAATCCGGGGGCACAAACTCATCGCATTCCATGCACCGATGGGTGCCGGAAAGACAACCTTCACCACTGCCATCTGCCGCTGCCTCGGGGTTGAAGAAGACGCAGTCAGTTCTCCAACCTTCGCAATCGTCAACGAGTACAGGACAGGCACCGGGGAGCCGATGTACCACTTCGATTTC
Source organism: Bacteroidales bacterium (assembly GCA_004552965.1). Taxonomy (GTDB): domain Bacteria; phylum Bacteroidota; class Bacteroidia; order Bacteroidales; family UBA932; genus Cryptobacteroides. The sequence continues at coordinate 22,984 of SFMU01000029.1, forward strand.
TACCGGATCGAAAAGATTTCCGAAGCCCTCGACATCGGTTTCTACGACTACATCGACAGCGGATTCCTCTGCATCATGGAATGGGCGGAGAACATTGCCGACATTCTCCCTGAAGAAACCCTGACTGTCACCATCAGCGTCGCTCCCGACGAGTCCAGAACCATCTCCTGGGAAGACTGAACCCTCATCAGAAGCCGCTCTGGACCCGGTCAAGCACGCGAAAGGCGGCAGCCTCCTGCAAGTGTTCCGGACGGATGCTGTCGCAACCTGCAAGATCCGCTATCGTCCTGGCGACCTTGAGGATTCTAGAATATGCACGTGCGGAAAAGCCCATCCTCCCGATCAAGGCCTCCATCACCTTCCTGCAGTCCTCATCCAGGATGCAATACTTTTCAATCCGCCGGTTGTCCATCTCGGCATTTGTGAATATTCCGTCACCCGCAAAGCGTTCCTTCTGCATCTGACGGGCCAGCCTGACCCTCTCCGCCACCTTGGCGCTGGACTCCCCCTTCACCCTGCGGACAAGTTTGCCGGTAGGCACCGGATGCAGCCAGATCTGGATGTCGATCCTGTCCATCACCGGTCCCGACAGTCTCGAAAGATAGCCTGCCCTCTGACCCGGAGTGCAGGAACATCTGTTCCCCTCCCCGAAATAGCCGCAGGGACAGGGATTGGAAGCGGCGACCAGCATGAAGGAAGCAGGAAACTCCAGCTTGGACCTCAGCCTGGAGATTGTCACACAGCGGTCTTCCATCGGCCCCCGGAGCGCCTCCAGGACAGATCTGGGCATCTGGCCATACTCATCGAGAAAAAGGATGCCGTTCTGGGCAAGGGTCACTTCACCCGGACGGATGTCCGCACCCGCCCCTCCGCCTATGATTGCCGGAAGTGACGCGCTGTAGTGAGGGGATCTGAACGGCCTCTGACGGATAAGACCCAGACCGTTCCTCTTGAGACCGGCAACAGAATAGATCTTGCTGGTGACGATTGCCTCATCGGTCGTCATGGGCGGAAGGATTCCGGCCATAGCCTTGGCCAGGGAACTTTTGCCACTTCCCGGAGGCCCCACCATTATCAGATTGTGTCCTCCGGCACAGGCAATCTCAGCCCCTCTTTTGGCTCCTTCCTGACCTATTATTTCCGAGAAATCCACCCCGCCTGCACCAGTCCCGGAGGGTGAATCCGCCTCGCCCGCGACAAGCGATCTGTACCTTTCAGTGTTCCAGATAAGCAGGTCGCTGCAGTCTTCCTCCTCCTGAAGGATCCTCAGCACATCGGAAAGGGACTGCACAGCGAAGACGGACAGTTCCTCGCACTCTGTCACTTCCAGGGCGGATTCCAATGGAAGGATGCACCCCTCCAGTCCCCTTTCCCTGGCAAGATCGGCAAAGGGAAGCGCCCCGGATACTTCCCGGACCGAACCGTCCAGTCCAAGTTCGCCCATTATCAGATACTTCCGCAATCCGGGCAGTTCCACCTGACCGGATGCGGTGATAATTCCCAGTGCGATGGGAACATCGTAGCCTCCCCCGCTCTTGTGCATGTCGGCGGGAGCAAGATTGATGACAATCTTCTTTCCGGGAATATGATAGCCCAGCGACTGGAGGGCAGTGATGGTTCTCAGCAGACTTTCCTTCACGGCAATGTCAGCCATCCCTACAAGATGGATTCCTATCCCCGGGGTGATGTCAACCTCGACGGTCACAGGAACGGCATCGATGCCGATGCATTTGGCGCAATTGATGTCTATCAGCATATTCATTTTTATTGGCGGGTCGAAAATACTGTGACAGAACAACAAAATGTTAAAAAAACGTAAATGACAATCAAAGAAACGTCAAAATGTGCATTGTCTGATGTTCATTTGCCTTCCAATCGGAAGTCCGGGGCTCAGGTTTCTACGGTTTTTGCTATGTAATATGAAAAAAATAAGTTGCGTCAGATTTGAATTGGATTTTCGAGGTCAGATTTTCACCCGAAGAAGAAGCATAGCCGTAGCTATGTGACTGATGAGGGAGGAAATATGGACCGAAAAGATTTTCAAAGATGAT
>SFMU01000074.1 GCA_004552965.1 Bacteroidales bacterium
GTGCTTATCATATAATGGGGCACATACAGTTGATATCACTGTTGGTGGAACTTCTTATGCGTCTGGAGTTTCAACCGATAGTTGGCAAACAGTGGGAACAGTTTCTGGCAGAGGAACATCCTCTGGAGAAATAGTTATTAAGTTCAAGGATGGCTCTCGAGCATTGTATATTAAGTCAATCTCTATTACATATGAAGGCGGTTCTGATCCTGTGAAACTGACTACTCCTTCAGTGACCTGCTCCTCTAAGACTGAGAACAGTCTTACCTTCTCTTGGGATGCAGTTGCCAATGCAAGTGGTTATCAGGTGAGCACAGATGGTGGAACTACTTATAGCTCAACTCAGAACGCAACCACCTACACCTGGACAGGTCTTACCGCAAGCACCACCAAGACTCTGTATGTCAAGGCTATCGGTGACGGTACCAACTTCACCGACTCCGATGCTGCATTTGCCTCTGGCACTACAACTTCTGGTTCTGGAAGTGGAGAAGAATCCAAAGTATATTTATCTGAAGATTTTGCATCATTGACAGCTTGGGGAACATCTTCAAAGTCATCATTTGATTTAACAAGTGGAACATGGACCGCTTCTGGATCTGTGTACGAACAAAATGGTTGTATTAAGATAGGTAGTAGAACAAATGCAGCTAATTCTATCACAACACCGGCTCTATCTAACATAAGTGGAACTGCAGATGTGATCTTGACCTTTAAGGCGGTGTCTTCAGATTCTGGCTATACTATGTCTGTTGTTGCAAATAATGCCGGTACTGTTGGTGAATTATCTCCAAGTTCAATAACCCAAAATAGTACTGCTATCAATAGTGGTGAATCATCAGCAACTGCACTTACTGAGGCATTTGCAGCCTCTACAGCAACATTTACGGTGACTATTACTGGTGCTACATCGTCTACAACCTTGACAATCCAAACATCTGACAATAGCAAGAGGTGGTATTTGGATGACGTTAAGGTCGTTTCCGCCAATTGACTCCCATCCGTCGGCGGCGACGGGGGTGAAGAACCCACGGCAACAGTAAACACCGACGGAACGACGAATATCAGTCAGACAGGGGCAACCCTGTCTGACTGATATTCGTCTGTGACCGGCTCGGTAATCAAGGTCGGCTTCAGATGGGGCACGGCCTCTGGAAAGTAAGCCTCCGACGAAGTACGTGTGACACCCAATAACAATGAAGTGGCAGCAATTTTTGATAGGTTGCTGCCACTTTCGTCTAGTGACGCGCCACTGACCGTCACTCGCTGTCATTGACTGTTACTTTGCCGTTACCGGCTGCCAGTTCTCAGCCAGCACGGCGTCAGTTTACGGCTCAGCATCAATGAGCGGCGCAGCGGCCGAGGGCAACTCCTTCACGGCAAGCTTGAGCGGCCTTACAGCAGGAACGACTTACTACTATCAGGCCTATGCCAAGGTCCAGGGAAAGGGGGACAAGTCTTCTTCGGTCCAGACCTTCACCGGCGATGTGAACCAGTTCACGACGGAGGCGGAGGTGGTCGGTGGATTGCTGGAACTCCCGGCCCGCAAGTCCGGGTTCACATATTCAGGCTTCGGAACTGGCACGTCCCGCAACTTCAACTACTGCTACGACACCGGACATTACGCCTCCCTCTGGGTGGCATATCCGCTGACCAAGAGCCACACAGAAGGTTCAGCTTCGACCAGCAGCTGGAAATACGATCCGAACATCAGCAGCGACTGCCAGCCGGCGGTCACAGGAAACAGCTACGGGACGGTCTATGGCAACAGCAGCTATTCCCGCGGTCATCAGTGTCCGAGCGGCTCAAGGAAGTCGGACGGCACGCAGGGATCCCTCTGAGGCATCTGTGGGAAAGTTGGCATTGGCGAGGGACCGATGGCGCGGGATTCGGTCACTCCGCAGGACCGGTGGTCTTTGACGGAGCCACGATTCTGTGTATCTTTGTCTGACAAACCACTGACAGCATGGAAAAGCTCATCATCATCGACTCCTGCATGAGGGAGGAGTCTAGGACCAGAGTGATACTCGAGGCCGCGAAGGAGGTCCTTTCGGCCAGATACGACATTGAAACCATCGATGTGAATGCCATCGGACTCCCGCCTGTGACCCCGGAGACCCTGAAGGAAAGGACTTTGGGAAGGGTTCCGGAGGAGGCTCTGTCCATCGCGGGCAGGCTCGCCTCGGCGGACAGGATCGTCATCGCCGCCCCGTTCTGGGACATGAGTTTTCCCGCCATTCTCAAGGCCTTTTTCGAGAATATGTCGCTCTACAATGTGACCTTCACAGACGACGGCACCACATGCACCGGCATATGCAGATGCAGCAAGGTCCTGTACATCACCACCCGCGGAATGAATATCCCGACCGGAGACTTCCGTGACCAGGGCAGTTCCTACCTGCAGGCCCTCTCGAGCCTCTGGGGACTTGGGGAAGTGATTACCGTCGCCGCCTGGAACCTCGACTACATGCCTCTGGAAAAGGTGGCCGAGAAGGTCAGGGAGACAGCTGAACTTGCACGAAAGATTTCGGAGGAGTTCTAGGCATGAGTCTCGATCCCGTCTCTGTCCGCATGCTCTCGCAGCATCTCTGCTCTCCGAAGTTCAGGACTCCGGAGGAAGTGGTGTCGCATTTCGGGGCCATGCAGGCGCAGGAGTACCGGATGATGCGCTGGGCAGTCTCGATGCGGACCGTCCGCCCGTCGGAGAAGGCATTCCGGCAGGCCTATGACGAGGGCCGGATCATCCGACTGCACCTTCACCGGGGGACCTGGCAGCTCGTGACCAGGGATGATTACTGGTGGATGCTGCGTCTCTGCGGCCCCAGGAGCGAGGCTGCGATAAGGGGATGGATGCACTCCAACAGGATTGACATCCCAGAGGATGAGCTTATGAATATCCGGGAGCTCCTTGTCGCCGAGGCTGGCCGAGGCGGCAGCGTGACCAAGGAGGACTTCGTCCGGGCTCTCGCAGGGCAGGGGATCACGATGGATGACCACCGGCTTTCGTACCACATCCGCATGGCCGAGCTCTCCGGCACACTCTGCAGCGGGGATCTGCATCCGCGGAAGGCGACATATTCACTTGTCCGCGCAAAGATAGGGCCTGAACCGGTCCTGCCTGACAGGGACGATGCCCTCGCGCTGCTTGCAAGGAAATATTTCAGGAGCCATTCTCCGGCAACCCTCGAGGACTTCGTCTGGTGGTCCGGGCTGGGAGTCGCCGACTGCCGTCGGGCAATGGCCCTGCTGGGAGGCGAACTGCATTCGGAAAGCATTTCCGGGAGAGCCTTTCATATTCACACAGACTGTCGTACCAGGGGCTTCCGGAAGGGCCGGCTTGTCCTCCTGCCTCCGTACGACGAGTATCTCATCGGCTACAAGAGCCGCGATGTCGTACTGGATCCGGACCAGAGCCACAGAGCCCACAACCGTACGGGATTATTCTTTCCGGTCATCCTCAAGGACGGCAGGGTGTGCGGCAACTGGAATCCCACTGTCCTTGGGCAGATGGTTACGTCGCCGAGCCTGCATTCATCGCCGGCTTCGCCGTCCGATCTGTCTTTGTCCTTCTTTGAGGGCGACGAGGTGGACGGTTCGGCGGCCGCGATGGCCATCGATGCCTATCTGGCTTTCGTGGAGGGAAATAAGATTAAAAGGAAGTTATGACAATGAATCGTATCGATTGGGAGAAAAGAACAGTCCGCCACATGATCGAACTGTGGTGCCGTAAGAACCACGGCGGGGAGGCTTGCCGCGAAATGGGCAGCAGGGGAGGCGGCCTGGTGAGCCACGGAGGAAGCGGCGAGGGCGCGAGCGACCAGTGTTTGAGTTGCGAGGTGGGACATGGCGGCATGAGCCACGGCGGAAGCGGCGAGGGAAGCCACGGCGGCCCGGGCCTGTGCGGAGAGTGCAGGGAGCTGCTGGAATATTCCCTGGCGCGTCTGGACCATTGCAAGTTCGGCAACGCCAAGACCAAGTGCCACAAATGCCCTGTGCACTGCTACCGTCCCGACATGCGTGAGAAAATTCGCACCGTCATGCGCTTCAGCGGCCCGAGGATGCTCCTGTATCACCCGCTGGAAGCACTGAGGTATCTGTTCTCACGATAAACCTTCCTCTTTCTCCCGCTGGAAGCACTGAGGTATCTGTTCTCAAGATAAACCTTCCTCTTTCACTTCCTCAAGGATTTCCACATTTGTATGCTCGTTCAGCAGCCCTGCCTCCTGAGCCTTTATCAGGTCGTGGGCCTCGGAGTATTCTCCGCAGATGTCCATTCCGATGACCCTCTCGTTCCTGAAGATGACGTCAAGCAGCCGTTTGAGGTGGTCCAGGCATATATTCCCCTGATCCCAGTCGGTTATGGCGCTATCGTGGTTGAGCACATCCTTGTCTATGGATATGTAAACGGGCTCCTTCAGGTGCACCTTGGAGAATTCCTTCCACCCATCTTCAGTCAGCAAAGCCTCCTCGCTGATGAACTGCACTCTTGAACGGTAACAACCGTCTATGGTGCTCCGCTGAACCTCCGTCGGTCCTACGATGATGACCTTCTTCAGATACGGATTGCTCTCCAGCATTACCCTCACCCAATTGCCGCAAGTGAGTATGCCGTCAAATGCTTCCCGGCGTATGTCCGTGTGATGGTCGATCAGAATGAGGGAGAACGGAGCGGTCAGCCTGTCGGTCCAGAGCTTAGTCAGGTAGTGATAATTGCCCGAATCGTCTAGGTGTATTCCCTCGGGAGCATATTCGGCCATCCTGAGAGCGAGCTCCTTCTGAGCTTCTCCCGAGCAGATGAACTCCTTTCCGCAGATGTCCCGACAGTCGACCAGGTCGAACTCCTGTCCTTCCATCAGCGGCTCAAGATCATAAGCCCCGCTCATATTCATTACTACCGGTCGTCTCATATTCACTAAACCAAAGTAACCCTACGCGCCACCGACCCCACATATTCACAAAGCCAAAACACACGTCCGCGCCACCGGACCCCTTTTGCCACTACAGGCAATTCAGTTCGCGCCACCGCCCCCACATATTCCAAAACAAGAAAACCCGTCCACCGTTTCCGGCAGGCGGGCATCCGCACTAAGCCTGATTACTGAATCTCAATCTGCTTTACGGCAGGCTGCTTCTCAGCGACCTTCATTTTCGGTATTTCGATGGTAAGGATACCGTCGTTGACCGAGGCTTTGATTTCGTCCTTGTTCACATCCTCAGGAAGAACGAGGCTCTGTTCGAACTTGTGGTATGAGAACTCCCTGCGAAGATACTTCTTCTTTTTGTCCTCATCCTTCGATTCGTTCTTCTTCTCCATGGTCAGTACCAGATAGTTGTCATCCGTGACGTTGACCTTGAAGTCCTCCTTGTTCATTCCAGGTGCTGCGACCTCGACCTTATAGTCTTTGTCGTCTTCGATAACATTGATGGCCGGAGCTGTCGAGTTTGTACGGGTCATCCAATCATTGGCGAAGAAATCGTTGAAGATTTCGGGCAGCCAATTCTGTTCGTAACGTCTCATAGGTGTCATGGTAAAGTCTCCTATATTAAGTTGTTAAACATTTCTACCTGCCCCGTTGTTCGAACGATCATTCATAACCGGATGGTCGCTCTCGCTCTCGCGGGAACGCTTATGAATATGTCAAATCAGATGCCATTCCCGAATATGCCGCCTTCTGCATGAATATGCTGACAAAATGACCATCCTGATGGACAAAATGACTCTCCTGATGGACAAAATGACCCTTTTGCCGGGCGGATGAACCCCTCCTGATGGGCGGGATGGCTTGGGCTGATGACCCGGATGACCCTTTTGCCGGGCAGAAGCCCCCTTCGCCACGCGGGGATGGCACTGAGATGGTTGTGGGTGGGGGCTCCGTGCCGAAGACCCGATAGATAACCCCTTCGCCACGCGGCCCTGCCTCAGAACCACCTGTAGCCTGGGGTGCCGTGCCAAACCCAGTCGTGAACCCGACCTTAATCCCTGCAACGCTACCGATTCCCTACCCTTCGCCACGCCGGGATGGCTCTGAGGCATCTGTGGGCAGGGTGGCTGTGCCAAAGTGCCGATAGATGTCCCCTTCGTCACGCGGCCCTGCCTCAGAACCACCTGTAGCCTGGGGTGCCGTGCCAAACCCGGTCGTGAACCCGACCTTAATCCCTGCAACGGTACCGATTCCCTTCCCTTCGGCACGCGACCCTGCCCCAGAAGTGCTTCAGT
>SFMU01000075.1 GCA_004552965.1 Bacteroidales bacterium
GACTGCCTTCCTAACCCGTTCCACGCACGGCAGGAGGCCGAAGGGAACGTCGGCGAAGGCAAGACTTCCGGAACATGCGGCGGGAGAGGGTCTCCACATCCACTTCCAGGATGGTCTGTCCTGTTGTCGGACAGTTCGTGACAGGTGACAGTATTCAATGTATCGTGGTGAGTGGTTTGCATCGTCTTTTGGTCTTGAGGAATCTACCTAAGCTCTTAAATAGTGCGTCGCAGGCCGGAATCAATGTTAAAATTACAAAATAGGCGCGGGAAAGCTCCCGTCTTCAAACGGGGTGGATGAAAGCGCCCACATTCGTTTTCATAATTCAATGGTTTTTAGTATATTCGTACCATGTTGACATACAGGTACAAACTCTACAGTTCAAAGCGCAACCGCAATATAGATGCGATGCTGCGCGAGGCCTGTTTTGTCTGGAACCACGCCCTCGCACTTCAGAAACGCTACTACCGTCTGTTTAACGGATACATCGGTTTGAATACAATGCAAAAGCATTTTGCAAAGCGTATCAGCCGCTGCCGTCTGCACAGCCAGACCGTCCAGGAGATATTGGAGAGGCTTGATGCCTCGTACCAGCGTTTTTTTCTGCACTTGTCGACCAGACCGCCGAAGTTCAAGCGCGCCGAGCAGTTCCGAAGCATCGTGTACAAGCAGGGCGGATTCAAGCTGAACTCCAACGTGCTTGTCCTGAATTCCATAAAGCAGCACTTCCAGTTCTCGTATTCCCGTCCGTGGGAGGGACAAGTCAAGCAGATCCGGATCAGGCGCAGTCCTCTCGGCGAGTACTACCTGTACATCGTCACCGATGCGGTTGCGCAACCCCGCCGAAAGACACACGATGGTGCATCGGTCGGGATGGACTTCGGTCTGAAGACCTACCTCACCCTGAGCGACGGGACGAAGATTGATAATCCGCTGTTCCTCAGGCAGGGACTGAGCGACCTGCGCAAGGCCTCCCGCCGTCTGTCCAGGTGCGAAAGAGGCTCGTCTCACCGCCGTGCGGCGAGGCTCGCCCTTGACCGCATCCACGAGGAGATCACGAATCGCCGTGACGACTGGCAGTGGAAGCTCGCCCACGAGCTGTGCCGTGCCTACGACACGCTCTGCGTGGAGGACCTGCAGCTGGCAGGGATGTCCCGTCTGTGGGGTAGAAAGATGGCGGACCTCGCCTTCGGCTCGTTCGTGCAGAAACTCGAGCATACGGCATCCAAGTACGGCTGCGAGGTGCGCAAGGTGGACAGGTTCTATCCGAGCAGCAGGACCTGTTCTGTATGTCAGTATGTCAATGAACATCTGAGTCTTCGTGACAGGCATTGGACCTGTCCGGAGTGCGGAACGCATCACGACAGGGATGCGAACGCAGCAACCAATATCCTGAGGCAGGGCATTGCCTCGTCAGGGAGTACCCGTAAGACGAAGGTTCGCCTTCGCAAGGTGCGCTAGCCACCTGAGAATCTCCGTCCTTCAGGGCGGGGAGTATGTCAATCAGTTATCAGGCACGGTGAGCCATATCAATAAAAAATCCGTGGCGATTCACATCGTCACGGACCGTCGGCATATTGCCCCTTGAGCATTATCTGTGTAGAATGAAGAAAAATGTGTTTAGTACATCACTGTCATTTACGAGATGTGGGCCTGCCTGTTTTGTTGCATATGAATGTGTTTACATGGGTGTATCTATTCCGGAAGATCCTCCGCATCCTGCCTCTGTCCCCTCGGGCGCAGATTTCCTATGATGGGAGTGTACTGCCTTGCCTGTTCATCGGAGAGGCCCATGTCATCGCGCTTCTTCTTGCTCAGCCCGAGCTTGATGAAGTGGGTGTTGCCGTACTTCCCCTCGGGACTCTCGCGGACTTCGATGTCCATGTAGATATGTCCGCCCTTGTCCTTTGCCCCGATGAAGATCGCAGGATTGGTGTCCACGGGAATGATGATGGAACGCTTTCCGTTCACGGTGGTGTTTATCTGCACTCCATTGAGCGCAGAAAGGTCGATGCTGCCGACCAGTGACTGGTTCTGTGCCATATTGTATCCTTTTCTCTTGCTTCGCAAAGATAATTATAAATTTACATAACGCAAGTAAATAATTACATAAAACTATTATTAAATTACTTCAGCAAGAATTTTCTTGCTCCGGCAGTCTTGGTTGCGTACTTCCCGTAGACCTCCGGTTCGTCCTTCTGGAGGCTCCTGGCGTCGAGGGTGACGGTCGTCTGAGTGCTCGTGTACCTGTCCCAGAGGTCAGGACGGTCTGCCTTGAACGTGTCCTCGTCGAAGACGGTCCTGGAGCTGTTCTTCCAGGTGGCGAGGGTCTTCACCTCCCCGGTGTCCCTATCCGTGAAGACGAGGGCCTCGCATCCTCCGGTGGCCATCTTCAGCGCATCGGTCAGAGTCTCCTCTCTCTCTTCGAGCTCCTTCAGCTGGCTCCGGCACTCCTTGAGGGCCTTCCACATCGCGTGGTCGTTCTCGGTCGCCTCTGCCTCGCTCCCCTTGCGCGCCTCGGGGAAGCTCCTCAGCACGTCCTCCGCGTTGATGTCCGGAGGGCATACCCCGGCGAGGAGATTCTCGTGCCAGAAGCGGTCGATCCTCTTTATTAGCTCGTCGAAGAACGGAGGGTTGAAATCGATCTCCACGTAGTCGAAGTGGTTTGCCCCCGGAGCGAAGCTCAGCCAGCACAGAGCGCCGCTGCCGACTCCCATGATGCCCATCTGGTACTGTATCTGGCAGTACCAGTAGTCGGGCAGGTCGTCCTTATACACGGCCTTGCCTGTGCGCTTTATCTCCAGTATCCTCGCATTCGCGAGAGTCTGCCCCTCGGCGGGCGTGCCCTTCGGCCACCAGAGGCGGTCGGGGCTGACCCTAAGGTAGTCCCTCTCGGTGTCCACCGCCATCCAGTCCCCTTCGGAGGTGACGTCAACGATGTTGCCCGTCTTCCAGGCGAACCACTCCGCTATGGCGGGCTCGAGGATATGGCCCTCGGCCATGGCGTCGTTCTCCGGGTCAGGGGCTCTCAGGCCCTTTCGGACCTCGTAGAGCTTGCGCGGCGTGGAGAAGGGGCTGACACCCATTATCGTTCCGGCATCGGAAGATCCGATGCCCTTCTTTCTCTCTTCAAGCCACTCCTCATGGGTGGCCGGTCTTATGATTCTGTAAGCCATAATTCTTCAATTTTTCAGTTCAACTTATCCTTGATTTCATCATAGGTGGCGAACTTCACCTGTTCCCTGAAGCACTTCCCTGCCCGCCAGTACTCCTGCCAGAGGTCATCCGACTCCTCCCCGTCACCGTAGACGCAGAAGGCGATGTCAGGATACTTCTCTGACAGTTTCCTAAGGTCATCGCCGTACTCGTACCACTTGGCACAGCAGGATTCGAATGTGGACATGTCGCCGCATCCAAGGATGGCATCGATGTCCGCAAGCATTTTCCTGTACTGCTCCACCGGTCCCTCCTTGAGGGAGATGGAAAAATTCGTGTAGTATCCCATGTCAGAATATCCTTTCTTCAATCCCTTCAATCATGAGGTCTGTCATGTCGCTCTTCGTTCCGTTATGTGTCATGTGCTCGGGATAGACCTCTCCTTTAGCATTGAGAAGGTACTCCGCCCTCTCCATGGCCTTGTCCCTGTCGGGAGCCTCGATCTCTACCGTGGTCTCATATGTCGCCACGAATGTAACCTGATATTTCATCATCATATTCTTTTTGAAGTGATACATCAATCCCTTATGCGGCAAACCTTCAGAACCAGCTGAAGTGGTAAAAGCCGTTCCTGTGGTCACCGGTCTGCTCGAAGCGCCGGAGTGTCGAGACGACCTCGTTCCGGAATTCCTCGTCGGTTGAACGTCCGACATAGTCGGAGTCGAAGTGGCTCCTGATCTCCTCGGCACTCTTTGTCCCGATGTCGTCCACGGCCGCCCGGAACTGATCCTCGGGGATCTCCCAGTCCCCTACCGCGTCGTCGTTGAGTGCCTCGAAGACATCGCATCCGCTGTCCTCAAGGAGCCTCTTCAACTCGTCGATCTGCCAGTTGAAACCGCAGTCCCCGTACTCGATTTCACGCCTGATCTGAACGTGTATCCTGTTTCCCATGATAGAAAGTGTTTGATTGTTTGGTGATGGAGGAGGCCCGGTCAGGCCTCCTCGTAGATTTCGAATCCGGGAGCCCAGACATCTTCCTCCTCGCTTATGAAGTCCCTGCTCCATTCGCCGTACAGGTCGAGGAACTCCCCGGAGAGGAAGTAGTCCATCCCGGCATCCTCGTTGAATCCGAGTCCTGGACAGTTCTCCTTCAGGTCCCGCTTCAGCTCCATCAAGTCGTTCCTGCTGTACTGGCATCCGTTGAAGGCGATGACATCCAGGTCAGGAATCCTCTCCGGATTGTGTGTGACGTGGAAGTTGCCGAACTCGTCGGTGCAGGACCAGGCGAGGGAGATGCCGGGGAACTTCTCCAGTATCAGGTTCTCAAGATCCTCCGACCTGTCCCAGGCGGAAGTCGTCGAGAAGCGCATCCTTCCGTCCTCGTCCACCTCAAATTCCCTTTTCTGGTCCACATACGGCCCGCACAGGCAGGCCTGAGCATAGAAGTCAGGGTCGAGTGTACCCCTCAGGTGCATCCCCCTGTACCTGTCGAGACCGTCGGCGTCCACTCCCAGGAGTGCGGCTGCGAGGTTCCCCATCCAGTAGCGTCCGAACCCGCTGCTGTAGTTCGGCATCGTGTTGAGCGTCTGCGTAAGGGCGCGGAGCTGCTCCAAGTCGCCCGAGGCGACGATGTGATTGCAAGCCCAATTCGGCATAAGGCAAAAATGTTTAGTCGGTTGATATTAAGATGCCCTTCCTGCGAGCTTCATGAGCTCCGTGAAGTTGGCGTCGGTGATGGTCCACTGCTTTCGGATGGCACTCCTCAGCTGCCATGACGGCTTGTCCTTCGGCTTCTTCGCCGCCCAGCTGATGAAGGCGTCCCACCGTGGATGCGATGGAGAGAGTTCCGGAAGGCCCTTCACGCTCTCTGTCGTCTCCGTCTTCTGCGGAGCTGCAGCCGTCTCAGGCTTCTTCTCGACCTCCTTCGCGGAAGGCGAAGCCGTCGTGGCCGTGCCGCTGTCGTACTTGGAGTCGTTCCTGCCCCAGTAGATGTCCGCACCGAAGCCCAGCGCCTTACAGGCGATGCCCAGTGCATCCGTATAGGCCTTCTTGTAGGCCTCGTCATCGATGAAGAGCCCGTCGGCGTTCTTCAGCACGAGGCGGTTGCCGCCGGTGCCGCGTATCGGCTTGCTCCACCTGCCGGTCTTCGTGTCCTTCAGGTAGAGGTTGATGTCGGTGAAGACGCAGACCTCGCCGTTCGGGAAGTCGACCCTCTCCTGGCGCGTCACCTCCGTGAACCAGCCTTCTCCGCACGGGCCGAAGAGCTCCGTGAGCTTCTGGATCCTCCACATGCCGTTGATCTCCGTGAGTTTCTTGCCCCAGGATGACTCGAAGGGCTTCTGCGCGTCCTCGGGGACGCTGCTGACCTGCTTGTAGATATGCAGGTTGTCGCTTGGATTCTTGAGTTCCATATGAAAGAATTTTGAAATTGAACTATCCTGTCCTCAGGCACGGGAGTTCCTTCCCTTGAAGGGTGCCTGCGATGCTGCGGAAAGTGCAGGCGAGGAAGTGAAAGGCAAGGGCGGGCGACGGAAACCGATGCCTGAAAGGTGTCTGTTTCCTAGAACGAAGGCATCTGTCCCTTGACGGACGACGACCCTGCTTGAACTTCGCAGAGTAGGCAGCCCTAAAAGGGAGGAATTCGTTTTCCCAAATAATTCACACCACGTAGTCCCTGTCCAGTTCCACGAGGGTGTCGACCCTGAAGCAGCGCCAGTCGCGCCTCACCAGGTCAAAGTACGAGAAGGTCCCGTTGAAGGCCGGTTTGCGCTTCGAAGGAGTCTTCGTCTTGTCCTCGTACCTCTCGATGAGGTCGGAGGCCCGGGTGCCGTAGGCATCCCGGTGCTCCCCGTTGACCTTCGTGAAGGTGAAGTGGCACATCCCGTCCGTCATCAGGTTCTTCATCTCCTCTATGTCGTCATATATTCTCTGCGCCGTGGATGGCTGTCCGTTGCCGGCGAGGTAGGAGGCGATCCTGCCGAGTTCCTCGTCGTTGTCCTTTGTCAATCTGATGCTGAGATATCATTTTCTGTTTGAATTTTCTATTATCGCTTTCTTGATCATCTTCCCCAGCTCTGGGGCGAGGGTGGAGAGGTCGGTCATGCTGACGTGGTTGTCGTACATCTCCGAAGGGTCGTACTCGAAGTCGATGCCTATGCTCACGAACGAGAACCCGTCCCGGGACAGTTCCCTCACCGCCTCCTTCACGTTGCGTGTCGGCTCGCAGGGCGCTCCGTCGCTGATGACGAAGAAGAGGCATTTCTCGCGTGTCCTCGCACGGACCCTTGCCGCCGCCTCCCGGATGGCCCTGGAGTCGATGTTGCTCCAGTCCGCCTCGATGCTTCCGAGGGCGTAGCGGTCGGTCCTCAAACGGCCCTCCCGGTAGGCGTTCAGCTTGACGAACGAGCCGTTCTCGGTCGTGTGGCCGTAGATGTACAGGTCGACGTTGCGGACAGTGCTCAGTGCCTCGTTCAGCAGTATGGCCGTGTCCCTTGCCGCCTGAATCTTCTCCCCGTCCATCGAACCGCTCTCATCCACAAGTATGCATACGGCCATCCTGTCGGCACGTACAGTCCTCTCCTGACGGTATATGTTCTCCACTCCCTGCACGGCTTCCGCCAGCTTTCCGGTATCGAGAAGGCCACTGCGCAGGCCCCTCAGGTCACGCACCCTGTCGGTGCCGTTGCGTCTGAGGATCGAGCTGAAGGCTGGGACATAGCGTCTCACCCTCGAGAGAGACTCGTCGTAACGGCGCTTGTCCGCCTCGGGGAAGTGGATGTTCACCCTGTCGGTCGCTCCTATCTCCAGCTCACCCTCGAGGGCCTTTCCCAGTCGCCTTTCCCAGTCGCGTGCCGTCCTTTCGGATGGCGCCGGACATCCTCTCCGGCTTCATGCCGGCAGACGATGTGCCGTCGGGAGGCTGCCCCGTGACGTCCTTCTCCAGGGAGTCAAGGAGGCTCCCGAGCATCTTCTCCAGCTGCTCGTCGGAGAGAGACGGCTGTCTGCCCTGCGTTCCGGAGCCGTTCCCCTCGCCGCCCTTGGCTTCCTTCGGTGCGCTCTTCTTCTGTTCCTGGTTGAAGAATCGCCTGATGATGTCGAATATCCTCTGTGCCGCGTTGAAAGCCTCTGCACAGGTCTCAGGATATGGCAGGATGACATCCCTCACTTCATAGAGTGTGTCGGCAAACTCCCTGAGGTCGTCCTCTTCCATGGCCTTCGGGTAGCGTATCATCGACAGGATGCTGTTGATGAGCCTTACGGAACGCTCTGGCGGTGCTCCTGCGGAGGATGCCTGCATCCTTGTCGAGTGGCGGTCGAAGTAGTAGTACTTCACGCATCCGAGGAAGTTGGCAAGTCCGGGACGCTCCTGCCCGGTAAGCATCTCGATGCGCTCGTCCTCGATGATGTTAAACAGGTCAGCGATGATGCGGTTCTTGGCCCTCGGCATCACCCGGAAGTCAGTGTAGAGAAGGTGGCTTCCCTCGTGTATGGCAAGACCGGTGAAGATGTCTATCTTCTGCCCGACGGAGAGCCTCGTGTCGTCGAACATGTCCGTTGCCACGCTCACGACCTTGCTGTCGGTGAACGATGCGTCCGGGGTGAGGGCTATCCTCACCTTGAACGGAGTGTTCATGGCCACTATCATGTCCCTTGCGTGGTTGTACGCGATGCGGTGCAGGTCTGCGTCGTCCTTTGGCGAGAGCATGGCGGCCGAGTAGGCGGAGCCGGATGAGAGGGTCTGTTCCCAGCCGAGCCTGCCGCTGCGCTCGGCGCTGGTGTAGTTCTCGCCGTTCCTTTTCAGGAAGTCCTCCCTGAGGACCTGTATCTTCTGCTCGGTAGTCATAGCGATTCTTTATTGTTTGGTTCTTCCTTGCCGATGCCGAAGGCATCTTTTGTCAATTCAATGGTGTCGTGGACCAGAACGGCCCCGAAGAAGAGGATTCCTCCGCCTACGATGAGGGTGTAGAGGACCCAGTAGATGATTTCTTTCAACAATTCCATAATTGATGTCGTTTGCCTCCCCTTCCGGGGAAATTACGTGACGCAGGACACGGACGGTCACGTGGCAAGGGTGCACCGAGGAATCGATGCGCAGGCGTCCATTCCGACGGGAAAGGCAAAGCCGGCCCTTGCATCGCAAGAACCGGCCTTAACTTCGCGGAACGGATTTCACGGAGGAGAAACTATAATCCTTATACTATATCATCACCCTCAGGATCAGGATTAAAATGATTGTAGAAATATTCCTGCCATTTCGGAAGAGCTTTCATCTCTTGACATAAGAAGAAGCATTTAAAATCATACCGAGGTTTGCTTGCTCCTAAGATGGCGGATTGTTCAAAATGAAGTGCCACCTTATAATAGTTGGCGAGTTCACCGTCATAAGACTGGTCAGCCGCAAACAAATAAACATATTGGCATCCTGCAATTTCCTGAATCGCTTTTAGTTTTGGCACAATAATATGCCAAAATACGCATTCTCCTATCTTTCGCTCAATCCCCAAAGCCCTCCATGCATTCTTTGCAATATCATTTTCGTTTTTGCAAAATTCTACAATCTCAATAGCGGGATACGTTTCCAAAACACGCCTTACCTGTTTATTCAACTCTTTGTTGATGTCATCTGTATATTGTCCCTTCTTTTTCAA
>SFMU01000030.1 GCA_004552965.1 Bacteroidales bacterium
CCAGGTCTACAGGGTCAGGGTCACCAAGAATCCGGACGGAACCTACAAAGCTCAGAATTATTATCTGAAATATCCGAACGGTAAGGACGGCAAGCCGCTTCTCGACAAGAAGAATCCCGACAAATCCCTGCGGAATGTTCCCTACAGCCAAGTCGTTCTCATCGAAGCTCTGCAGTACGATCCAGACAAGAAGAGCTGGGGCAACGCCAAGATTTATGACCCATCAAGAGGTCTCAAGGCAAATGTTACAGCCGTGTTCCTTCCGGACGGCCGCCTCAAACTCAGAGGCTCGGTACTTGGCATCGGAGAGAGCATCTATTGGGCCCCGGTAACTGAAAAATAACGGGAAAAACCTGCTTAACATTTTTGTTAATTATTATAACAGATTTGTTTTGATAATTGGTTCCTAGTGTTTTAGAAAGAAATGGCAAGCAAATCAGAGCAAATGGCCGTAACCGGTGTTCTTCCTCCTCTTCCTGAGAGGATGAGGCCTCATACCATGGAAGATTATGTCGGTCAGAGGCATCTTGTCGGTGCTGGTTGCATCCTCAGGAACATGATCGAATCAGGCAGCCTCACCTCTTTCATCCTCTGGGGACCTCCGGGCGTTGGCAAGACCACTCTTGCTGGAATAATTGCCGAATCCCTGTCCCGTGATTTCTACACTCTTTCCGCTGTCAGCGCCGGAGTGAAGGATGTCAAGGATATCATAGCAAAAGCCCGTGGCAACTCTCTGTTTTCCCAAAGCGCGGCTCCGATTCTCTTTATCGATGAAATCCACAGGTTCAACAAGAGCCAGCAGGATGCCCTTCTGGGAGCCGTCGAGAACGGGACGATAGTTCTCATCGGTGCAACTACAGAGAATCCTTCATTTGAAATCAACACTCCCCTCCTGTCTAGATGTCAGGTCTTTGTCCTGAAATCCCTGGAAGTAGCCGATCTGGACGCCTTGCTAAGCCGTGCCCTGAAGGAAGATGTCCTGCTTAAGGAAAAGAACATCGAGGTTGCCCAGAAAGAGGCCCTGTTCCGCTACAGCGGAGGTGACGGGAGGAAACTCCTGAATATTCTTGAGATTGCGGTTGATACCGCTTCTCATCAGGGTGGACCGATTGTGATTGACAACAAGCTGGTTACGAGCTGTATTCAGGAAAATGTGGCTGCTTATGACAAGGATGGTGAAATGCACTACGATGTCATCTCTGCTTTCATCAAGTCCATCAGAGGGTCTGATCCCAATGCTGCTGTCTATTATCTGGCTCGGATGCTTGATGGAGGAGAGGATCCCCTTTTCATTGCCCGCCGTCTGTGCATTTCCGCAGCCGAGGACATCGGTCTTGCAAATCCCAATGCGCTGCTGCTTGCCAATTCCTGCTTCCAGATCGTGCATCAGATCGGTATGCCCGAAGCCAGGATTCCCCTCTCGGAGGTGACTGTCTATCTTGCCAGCTCTCCAAAAAGTAACTCTGCCTATATGGCTATCAACAAGGCACTTGAGGAGGCTAAGACCAATCCGGCCAGACCGGTTCCCCTGTACCTTCGGAATGCACCGACCAAACTGATGGAAGATCTCGGCTACTCGGATGGCTACAAGTATGCTCACGATTACCCCGGTCATTTTGCGGATCTGGAATTCATGCCTGCCGGCCTGGAAGGGACTGTCTTCTACGATCCATGTCAGAATCAGCATGAGGACAGGCTGAAGGCCTATCTGCAAGCCTGCTGGCCGAAATACTACACAGAATAGAAAGCGGTGGTACCGTGTCAGAACGGATAGCCGACTCCGAAATGCAGGGCAAAACTGTCCCTGCTCCCCCACTCTTTTGGAGAAACCCAACGTTTGTCTCTGACCGGATCATAGATTTTGATACCGGCATCCAGTCTCAGAATGAGGAAGTTGAGATCCAATCTGATTCCAAGTCCCCAGTTCGCTGCAATCGTCTGGCCGAGAGTGGAGAAAGAAAAGTCACTCTTCAATCCATCATCATCTGTTGAGCCACTGTTCAGGGTCCACACGTTGCCGACATCAGTGAACAGGGCACCGTTCAATTTCCAGAACAGTGGAAACCTGTATTCAAGATTGGCTTCCAGTTTCATGTCACCGGTCTGGCTTGGAATCACGAACAGAGGGTTCATCGGAGAATTGCCCGGTCCCAGAGACCTTGCCTGCCATCCGCGCATGCTGTTGGATCCTCCGCTGTAGAACTGCTTCTCGAACGGCATCCGTGCAGAGTTCCCGTAGGCGAAACCGGCTCCGGCCATCACTCTCATGGCGAGGGAATGACTCCTGCCGGAGAACATCAGAGTCCTGGTCAGGGAGACTTCAGTTCTGACATACTGTGAATATGGCACATCCCAGATCGTGTGCTGCCCAAGATCGTTCCTGTTCATCAGAGGGTTGAAGAGGCTCATCAGATTACCTGATGCATCTATCTGGAATTTAGCGGAATAGTGAGAAACCTTAGGGTAGAGTTCGGTGGAGCTGGAGTACCATAGGACAAGTCCGGCTCCTTCATCGATGTGGTTCTGGTAGGCCTCCATGATGAAAGGATTGGCAGCCAGGCTGGATGCGAAATCGCTGTCAAGATTGCTCAATTTCACCAATTTGGACTTGAGGGGATAGACCTGGTACATCATATGCCCACCGTTGAAGGTCCCGGTGTAGCCATAATTCAGGGAAATCATGTGCCTGGTATATTCAGGCCTGTTCTGGAAATTGTACGAGGCGCTTATCTCCGTCCTTGGCATATCCGGTCCCTTGAAAAGCTTGCGCGGAAGTCCGAGGAATTCGGGGAAACTGATGCTTGAAGAGACTCCGAACTCGTTGGATCTGATGTCCCTGTCGTTGACTTTGAATTGGAAGTTGCCCAGGAAACTCAGGTTCATCCACTCCCCTCCGCCAAAAATGTTCTTGTGGAAATAGCTCAGCTGGGGCGAAATGCCGATCAGTCCGTTTGAGTTTGTGGATGCTTCCAGATCGGTCTTGAATCCCTGCCTCTTGGATCCGCTCAGATTGATGGAGCAGTCCACTGTCGAAGAATCCACCGGCGTCAACTCGATGTTGACACCATTGAAGAGACGCAGTGCGGAGAACCTTGAATATGTGTTGTTCACATCGGTTTCGTCATACAGGGCACCGGGTTCTATCGTGCAGACTTCTTTCAGTATCTTTTCCTTGAAGCGGATGTCTTCGTCATAGGATATCGAGACCTCCCCTATCGAGTATTTCATGTGAGGCTTTGCGCTCTCTGCAGTCTGGTTCCTGGTATATTCGCGGATGCTCATCCTGAGACTGGCAGTCCCGCTGCCGATAGTGTCCGCCTCGAAGGTCAGGTAGTGCTTGGTGAATCCGAAGTATCCCCTCCTGCGCAGAGCTGCCGCCGTTCTTTCGCTCTCTGCCTCGAGCGCGCTTTCGGAAAGGATGTCTCCAGGGGCAATGCTGAGGTTGGACGTGTCCGCGAGGAAATCTTCCCTGATGGATCCCTGGGGCAGGTCGAAGTCGATCCGGGAAATCCTGATCTGTTTGCCCAGAGTGACGAAATAGTTGACCTCCACCTTCTTGCCCTTGACTTTTGCGAAACTCTCGACACGCGAGCCGTAATACCCTTCGTATTCAAGATGTCTTTCGATGTTCTCGGCTGACGTCTTCACGGCTGAAGGGTCATAGACCACAGGGGCAACTCCTATTTTCCTGAAGAACTTTCCAAGCCCCTTTTCCCCGTTCTGTCCGGACAGGTTGTAGATGTTCAGGAACGGATTCCATCCGAAAATCAGGTATGTGTTGGCTTTCTGCTTGATGTATGGCTGGATGTCCCTGACATCATACTTCGTGTCGTTGGTCACATGGACCTTGTTTGCGGCAAGCCTGTATTCTCCGTCAGCGAGCGACCTGGTCGAACTGCAGGAAGACGACAGGATGCATGCGACAAGGCAGGACACCCACAGGGCGGCCCGCAATTGACTTTTATGAATATGCCGTTGACTCATCGCTATCGACTTGCCGACTTCTGCCGACAGAATACAAAAATAGCAAGCCTTTCCGATATTCTGGCCAAAACGCTCCGAAAATATGTTATATTTGTATTGTTTATGAGTTTCGCCTGATGAAAATCAGGTTCACAGGACAGACTCTGCCTGCCAGCATTATGGAAATACCTGTATCTTCGAATGAGATTAAATTTGTCAAGTCATTGACACAGAAGAAATACCGCGACCAGGAAGGTGCTTTTCTCGTGGAAGGCGAGAAGATGGTGGCCGAAGCAATCGATTCCTCTTTCAGCGTTCTGAAGGTTTACCGTCTGGCCGAGGTCGGAGCAAAGGCAATGTCTCGCCTGAGCCAGACTGCGACCCCTTCTCCGGCGCTTGCCGTGGTAGGAAAGCCTGAGGGACTGATGCTTGAGGACTTTTCCTCCCTGCCGTCCAGAGGTCTTTTCCTGGCCTTGGACGGTATCCGGGACCCTGGCAACCTGGGGACCATAATCCGCCTGGCTGACTGGTTCGGTATCGATGCGCTCTTTGCTTCTCCCGACACTGTGGATGTGTTCAATCCCAAGGTGGTTCAGTCGACCATGGGCGCCATATTCAGAGTCAGGTTCCATTATTGCGACATCACGGCGCTGTGTCGCCGCGTGCGTTCCGCCGGAGGAAATGTCTATGGTACTTTCCTGGATGGCAGGAACTTATATTCACAGACCCTCTCTCCGGGGCTGGACTCCCCTTCCCTCATTGTCATAGGCAATGAAGCCAACGGCATTTCTCCGGAAGTTGGCTCCGAAGTGACGGACAGGCTTTTCATTCCGCCGTTCCCCGTGGACCGCAGAGGTTCCGAATCACTCAATGCCGCCGTGGCCACAGCCGTCACCGTGGCGGAGTTCAGGAGAAGACAGGCATTGAACCTATAAGACAGACCAGATGAACGAGGAATCATTGATGAAATCCAGAATCAGGAAGATTCTGATGATCTGCAGCAACTACGATGCTTTCTCCCTCGAGGAGGACGGAAGGATCGAAAGACAGATAATCGAGGAATACAGGGAACTGAACCTGAGTTCCCCTCCGACATTTATCTGGAAGACTTCCTCTGCGGAAGCCAGGGCATATCTCGAGTCTGACAGCGGGTCGGCCGATGAAGTTGACATGATCATGTGCATGTACAACGACAATGACAAGGAGATATTCAGTTTTGCCGCAGAGCTCAAGGAGAAATCCATATCCATACCTTTCATCCTGCTGATCCATTATTCCAAGGCCGTGCGTCAGCGGGTCTTCGAGATGGACCGCAGAGGCATCGACTTCGTCTTCAGCTGGCACGGCAATGCGGACCTTATCCTCGCCATCGTGAAGCTGATCGAGGACTCCGCCAATGCCGTGAACGATGTCTTTGAAGTCGGTGTCAAGGTCATACTCCTGGTGGAGGACTCTATCCGCTATTATTCCACCTATCTTCCTGAGCTGTACAAACTTGTGCTGACCCAGAGCAGGGAGTTCGTGAAGGAGTGCCTGAACGAGGAGCAGAAGCGCAACAGAAAGCGTTCGCGCCCGAAAATCCTGCTTGCAACCTGCTATGAGGAAGCAGTAAACTACTTCGAAGAGTATAAGGAGCACTTGCTCGGCGTCATCTCGGATGTCGGCATGGTGGTGCACAAGGGTGATTCGGACAGCTCGGAAAAGCTCGATGCGGGAATCGACCTCGTCCGCAGGATCCGTGAATATGATCCCCTGATGCCGGTCCTGCTCCAATCTTCCCAGGGCAGCATGTCCGAATTTGCCGCTCAGCTCGGCGCGGGTTTCCTGAAAAAGTATTCGAGGACCCTTTTCATGCAGCTGGGAGACTACATGAAGGAGGAATTCGGCTTCGGAGACTTTGTCTTCAGGGACAGTTCCGGCATTGAATATGGCAGGGCTTCGAGCCTGACCGGCCTGGAGAACATCATCAATGAGATTCCTGACCGGATCCTTGTCAGCAACACTTCCAGAAACATGTTCTCCAAGTGGTTCTATGCCAGGGGACTTTTTGCTCTGGCCGAGACCTTCAGGGCTCACCACCACACCGATGCTGCCGCCTTCCGTGAGTTCCTTCGCAATGAAATCGACTCCTACCACTCCTCCAGCGGCCAGGGCATCATAGCCGAGTTCCACAAGGAATCCTACAAGGAATACTACTGGTTCTCCAGGATGGGAGAAGGCAGCCTGGGCGGAAAGGCCAGAGGTCTTGCCTTCCTGAATCATCTGATCCAGAAATACCGCCTGTCGGACCGTTACGAGGGACTTCATGTCTCCATTCCGCGCACCATAGTCATCACGACCGACTGGTTCGACCAGTTCATCATGGAAAACGGCCTTCAGTACGTTATCGACTCGGAATTGTCCGACGACGAGATACTTTCTGAATTCGTGGCTTCGACCTTGCCGGACGAACTCGTCCAGAATCTCAGGGCCTACGTCAGGACTTGCCGCGGTCCCCTTGCCATAAGGTCGAGTTCGAAACTGGAAGACAGCAATTTCCAGCCTTTCGCGGGAGTATATTCGACATACATGTGCCCTCTGGTCGAGAACAGGGACAAGATGCTCAGGGAGGTCGCAAAGGCCATCAAGAGCGTCTATGCTTCGACTTTCTTCGTGGGAAGCCGCAACTACATCCAGGCCAGCGGCAATCTTCTCGGAGAGGAGAAGATGTCGGTCATCATCCAGGACATCTGCGGAAGTGTCCACGGAAATGATTTCTACCCGATGATGTCCGGAGTGGGGCGCTCCCTGAATTCCTACCCTATCGGCTCCGAGAAGGCTGAGGACGGGGTTCTGAACGTGGCTTTCGGCCTGGGAAAGACGGTGGTTGACGGTGGAAAGACCTTAAGGGTCTGTCCGAAGCAGCCACGGAAGATTCTGCAGCTGACCGAGACCAGGATGGCTCTCCGCGAGACTCAGAACGAGATGTACACCCTGGATCTCAATCCCACCTCATTCAAGGTTTCCAAGAATGACGGGATCAATCTGCGGAATGTCAAGGTGACCGAGGCTCTGAAGGAGTTTGACCACCCGGAACTTGTGGCGTCGACCTATGTCGCCCAGGATGACCGGATACAGCCGGGTGTGACTGCCGCGGGACCGAGAATAGTGAGTTTCGATGCCATATTCAAGTATGAAAGACTGCCTTTGGCCTCCGCTCTCCATGACATCATGGAAATCTGCAAGAATGAGCTGATGTGCGACATCGAAATCGAATTCGCCGTCGATCCCGTACCGGAAACCGGAGGCACCGAGGCCCTTCTCAAGCTTCTTCAGGTACGTCCTGTCGCAAGCAACAACGAGAGGAGCGTCTCCAACATCTATGAGGTCTCGGCATCTCTGGGAACTGAACTGATCAGTTGCGACAATGCCCTGGGCAACGGTTTCTTCAAGGAATCATCATACATCGTCATCCTCCCGCCCGACACCTTTGACAAGATGCAGACTCCGGGAATGGCCGAGGAGATTTCCAGGATAAATGCCGGACTGAGTGAGGCCAAGGAGACCTGTTTTCTCATTGGTCCCGGGAGATGGGGCTCTTCGATTCCGACTCTCGGTGTGCCTGTCCTGTGGACTGACATCTCTTCTGCCAGAATGGTGGTCGAGTACGGCCTGGAGGACTTCCGTGTCGATCCGAGCCAGGGAACGCATTTCTTCCAGAACATCACCTCCCTCGGTGTAGGTTATCTTACTGTCGATCAGTTTGCAGGCACCGGAACTGTCGACTTCGAGGCAATCAGCCGTCTGGAATGCGTACACTCCGGCCGTTGGGCAAAAGTCTACAAGGTCCCTGGTCTGACCGGTTACATAGACAGGGACAGGGGCATGGCAACAATCGGATTCTGAGGGGATGGAGAAGTTTGTAGTTTATCAGATGCTTCCACGGCTCTGGAATTCCGGGGCAATGCCAGGAGAAACTCCAGTTACGGGAAAGTTCTCGGACATCGATGAACCTTTCCTTGAATATCTCCGTTCCTGCGGTGTTTCACATCTCTGGCTGACCGGACTGATCCGCCATGCCACGACAGTCTCATACAAAGGTATGCCCGCTTCCCTCAGACAGGTTGTCAAAGGTGATGCAGGTTCTCCATATGCCATAATCGACTACTATGATGTCAATCCCTATCTTGCTGACAATGTTAACGAAAGACACCGTGAGTTCAGGTCTTTGTTGAACAGGGTGCACAAGTCCGGGCTGAAATTCATCATGGATTTTGTACCGAATCATGTAGCCCGTGACTACGGCAGGAAAGGTCTCGTCAGATCGTCGGCGATACCGCTTGGAAAGGAGGATGACACTTCGGCCCACTGGAGGCCGGAGAATGATTTCTATTACTATCCCGGTGAAGACCTGACGCTTCCGGTACCGCCATCCGAGGGACAGCCTCCCTATACGGAGAGTCCTGCAAAAGCCTCCGGCAACTGCTTCTCCCCCACTCCCGGTGTCAATGACTGGTACGAAACCATAAGGCTGAATTACTGCAACACCCGGACAGCCACTTGGGACCGGATGTATGAGATTGTGCGTTTCTGGTGCAGGAAAGGTGTGGACGGCTTCCGGTGCGACATGGTGGAGATGGTTCCCAAGGAGTTCCTGAGCTGGTTGATTTCCGCCATCAAGAAGGAGTTTCCGTCGGTTATCTTCATCGCCGAGGTGTACACCAAGGACCTTTACAGGACTTATGTCAATGAAGTCGGGTTTGATTTTCTTTACGACAAATCAGGCCTCTATGACACGCTGAGGGCTGTTGTGCGGGGCGAAGCAAGTGCCCGGGCCCTCACTTGGAACTGGCAGTTTCTCGGTGAACTCCAACCGAGGATGCTGAATTTTCTCGAGAACCATGACGAGCAGAGGTTTGCTTCGGACTTCTATGCCGGCAATGCCGAATCTGCCTTCGCCGCCCTGGCCGTCAGTCTGCTCTTCGGCGTCTCCCCATTCATGCTGTATTGCGGAGAGGAGGTCGGCGAGCGGGGAATGAATGCGGAGGGCTTCAGTCATATTGACGGGCGTACCAGCATATTCGATTGGTGTACAGTTGATTCAATAGCAAGACTTAAAGAATATGTTCATACAGGTTCCGGCCTTCTTCCCGAGGAGGAAAGCTTGCTCTCCAGGTATCGCGAAACCCTTGCGCTGTCCACATCCGATCCTTCTTTCAGCCGCGGCTGGACTTATGATCTGTGCTATTGCAATCTGAAATCCCGCGGTTTCGATCCGGACCGGCATTTCTGCTTTCTCAGAGGTTTCGGTGGTGAAGCCCGGCTGGTTGTCTGCAACTTTTCCTCCGCAGATGCGGAAACCGACATATTCATACCTCGAGAGGCTTTTCTCTATGTAGGATGCGGCTGTCCGGAAGAGACTCTCCGCCGCATCCGCGTTCCGTCCCGCGATTTCGTCATTGTTCCCTTCTAGTCCTTTGGACTCCTTCCGGCGATTCTGCCTGCATTCCGGATGCTTGACTTATTGCCGTACCCTGCAATAGCAATTTTCAAATTCCTAAATTGCACAAATCTCGCCATTAATTAGTAAATTTGTATCTTTAGGTTTCGGCTTTATGAAGCGCGGGCGCGCACCCCGAAAACCTGGACAGTTTGCAAATATTACCGGCGATGGATGCTAATCAGGCAGAAAATAGAATCTTGGAACTGAAGGATATCCTTTGGGAGAACAGCAGGAGGTACTATGTGGAGAACGCTCCGACGATGAGCGACTTCGAATATGATACCCTCATGCATGAACTCGAGGATCTCGAGAGTCGCTATCCCCAGTTCAGGACTCCGGATTCCCCTACCCAGAAAGTTGGAAGCGACCTTGAGGCGGCTTCGCCGAAGTCATCCCGCAAGGGAAAGGAATTCGCACGCTATCCCCACCGCTATCCGATGCTTTCCCTTGGCAACACGTACAGCATTGCCGAGATCGAAGATTTCGTCCGTCGTGCCGAAAGGGAACTCGGCAGGAGCGATTTCACATATTCATGCGAACTGAAATTTGACGGAACTGCCATCTGCCTGAATTACAGGAACGGCAAGCTGTTCCGCGCGCTGACCAGAGGCGACGGAGTCATCGGAGACGACGTGACTGACAATGTCCGGATGATTTCGAATGTGCCTCAGACCCTGAAGGGCAGCGGCTGGCCGGATGACTTTGAAATCAGGGGTGAGATCCTGATGCCCTACGAATCTTTCGACCGATTGAATGAGGAACGCGAAGCACAGGAGGAAGAGCCTTTCGCCAATCCGAGAAATGCTGCCTCCGGTTCCCTTAAACTGACTGATCCCCAAGAGGTTGGGCGGAGAGGTCTGATCTGTACCCTTTATCATGTTCCTGCCGGGAGCGTGGCTTGCGCTACTCATCAGGAGGTTCTGGATGCCGCCGCATCCTGGGGGCTGCCTGTCTCTCCGGAAAGAAGGACGGTCGGATCGATAGCCGAAATCGAGGAATATATCGACTACTGGGACACGGCCAGGAAGACCCTTCCGTTCGCAACTGACGGGATTGTCATCAAGATCAATTCCCTGGCCCTGCAGAGCAGCCTGGGATACACGGCCAAATCTCCAAGGTGGGCAGTCGCTTACAAGTTCAAGGCGGAAGAGGCTCTGACCAGGCTGCTCTCGATTGACTATCAGGTCGGAAGGACAGGGGCCGTGACTCCGGTCGCCAACCTCACCCCTGTTTTCCTGTCCGGAACGATGGTCAGGAGGGCGACTCTCAACAATCAGGATTTCATCAATCAGATGGACATCCGAGTGGGCGACACTGTCAAGGTGGTCAAAGGAGGAGAAATCATTCCCAAGATCATCGATGTGGACTATTCCCTCAGGCCTGCACAGTCGCAGATCCCTGTCTTCCCCAAGACTTGCCCGGACTGCGGAACCCCGCTGGTCAAGG
Organism: Bacteroidales bacterium; assembly: GCA_004552965.1. Lineage (GTDB taxonomy): Bacteria > Bacteroidota > Bacteroidia > Bacteroidales > UBA932 > Cryptobacteroides. Next base: position 10,892 of record SFMU01000030.1, read on the forward strand.
CCGACGGAGAGGCAAAGTGGTTCTGTCCGAATTCCGATGGCTGCCCGACTCAGATCAAAGGCAAGCTTCTGCACTTCATGAGCCGCAAGGCCATGAACATCATTGCCGGCGAGGCGACTGTCGACCAGCTTTTCAATCTCGGTCTGGTCCGCACTCCCGACCAGCTGTACACTCTTTCGAAAAACAGTCTCCTGATGCTTGAGGGGTGGAAGGAGCGTTCTGCCCAGAGATTTCTGGACAGTATCAGGGAATCCCTGGACGTTCCTTTCGAGCGGGTTCTGCATGCCCTTGGAATCCGTTTTGTCGGTGAGACGACCGCCAAGTCGATGGCAAGGCATTTCGGCAGCATCGATGCCCTGATGGCAGCGACAAGAGAGGATCTTCTGCAGGTCGGAGACATCGGAGATGTGATTGCCGACAGTGTGAAGGACTATTTCGCCGACAGCGGCCACCTCCGGATGATAGGGAATCTCAGGAATGCTGGGCTTCATTTCTCGGTTGAAACTGCCGCTGAAAGTTCCGATGCCCTTTCAGGAAAGACCTTCGTCGTTTCCGGAACATTCTCCGTGTCCCGGGATGAGATCAAGAGACTTATCGAAGCTGCAGGTGGCCGCAATGCAGGTTCTGTCAGCAGCAGGACAACCTTCCTTCTAGCCGGCGCAAAGCCGGGTCCGGAGAAGATAAAAAAGGCAGAGGCCCTTGGAGTCAAGGTAATTGGGGAAGAGGACTTCTTCCAGATGCTTCCATCAGGTACGGTTTCCCCTGCCCGGCAGGCTCCGCAGCCGGAGCCGGAACAGGAATTGACATTGTTTCAGTGATTTGACATGAGCAGATTCTCAAAGGCAGCAAAAAGAGTCATATCCAGGGTCAGGCTTCTCTTCAGAAGGCTGAACACCTTTCTGTCCAATGACATCTGGAATGTCGACCTCAGTGATTTCGGAAAGGCTAAGGCCCATTTGCTTCGTGATGTCAAAGTCCTGCTCCTGACTCTGGACACCTTTGCCGAAAGAGCGATCGGCTTCCAGTCCGTGGCCCTGAGTTATTTCTGTGCGATGGCCTTCGTGCCTTTCATCGCAGTCGCATTTGCCATCACAGGAGGTTTCGGACTGGGAGACAAGCTGAAGTCGATGCTTCTTTCCCTGGATGTAGGCAAGGAACTCATCGGCACTCTTATGGATGCGGCGGACAAGATCATCATCTCGGCTACAAACGACATATTCGGACTCATAAGCGCCCTGATGTTCATCTGGCTCGTCATCTGGATGATGCTCCGCGTGGAGAAAGTGTTCAACAATGTCTGGGGAGTCCGCAAGCCGGAACGCCCTTTCTTCAAGAGTCTCGGAGTTGACATAGTGATACTCATCCTTTCCCCTTTCGTCATTCTCATCCTGTATTCGGGGACCATCGTATATTCGCACATCCTTGATCTCTTTCCGAAGTGGATGGGGGTGTCCGATGCAATCAGTTCCCTCTTGGGATGGGTAATTGCGGCAGCAGTCACTGTGATGATCTTCTCTGCCATGTACAAGTTCATCCCTGCTGCCAAGGTTGAATACAGATATGCGCTCAAGTCGGCCATGCTTGCCGGCGTCGCTTTCACGATACTCCAATACCTCTATCTGGAGACCCAGGTCATGGTGATGAGGCAGAATGCCGTCTACGGTACGATTGCGGCCATCCCTCTTTTCATGATGTGGCTCAGATACGGGTGGCTGATAATATTGCTGGGCGCTCAGATTTCATATTCCTTCCAGACGGTCGACGGACTTGAGACGGATAATGAAATCGAGGATGCAATCAAGAATCATAAACAGGTAGAAGAAATATGAGCATCTCGCAGTTCACAGAGAAAGATTATGAGATGATCCGCGAACGTTATGCGGAACTTCTTGACGCAGCGGAGAAAAGATGCGCCAATGAAGAAGAGCTCTCGGTTGTCAGGAAGGCTTTCGATTTTGCGAATGAAGCCCACAAGAATGTGCGGCGCCGTTCCGGAGATCCTTACATCATTCATCCGATTGCCGTCGCCAACATCGTGGTCAATGACATCGGTCTGGGCTACAAGTCGATCGTGGCGGCTCTTCTGCACGATGTCGTGGAGGATACGAACTACACCATAGAAGACATCGGAAATCTTTTCGGCGCGAAAGTCGCTTCTCTGGTCGACGGTCTGACCAAGATCAAGAATGTGCTGGACAACGAGGACCGCAGCAAGAACCACCTGAAGGAGGAAAGCAGCATCCAGGCGGAGAATTTCAAGCGTATTCTCCTGACGATGAATGATGATGTCAGGGTTGTGCTGATCAAACTCGCGGACAGGCTCCACAACTGCAGGACAATCGAGTTCATGCCTGAATACAAAAGGGACAAGATCCTCAGCGAGACTATGTTCATATTCATTCCTCTCGCCCACAGGCTCGGTCTCTATGAGATGAAGTCGGAGATGGAGAACATCTGGCTCAAATACAAAGAGCCGGATGCCTACAAGGAGATCTGCGGTCTGGTGGACAGGAGCCTTTCAGGACAGAAGCATCATATCGACGAGTTCATCGAGCCTATCAACGAGTCCCTGAAGAAGGCCGGGTTCGACTTCATCATCCGCAAGCGGCTGAAGAGCCCATATTCGATATGGCACAAGATGCAGACGAAGAATGTCACCTTCGACCAGGTCTATGACCTCTATGCTCTCAGGATAATATTCACTCCGAGTCCTGACGGGACTGAGAGCGAGCGTGACATGTGCTACCACATATTCTCCATCATCACCGGCCTCTACCGCTACAAGCCGGACCGCGTCAGGGACTGGGTCAAGAACCCGAAGAGCAATGGTTACGAGGCTCTGCACTGCACCCTGATGAGCAACAGCGGCATCTGGATCGAGGTTCAGATCAGGTCCAAACGCATGGATGACATAGCCGAGAAGGGTATCGCCGCCCATTGGTCCTACAAGAAGGAAGGCTACATCAGCGAGAATGATTCGGAGATGGACAAATGGCTCGCAAAGGTCAAGGAGATTCTGGTCAGCCCTGACGTGAATGCCCTCGAACTTCTTGATATTATCCACAATGACCTGGTTGCCAGCGAGATAACCGTCTTCACTCCGAAGGGTGACCAGAAATCCGTACACAAAGGATCGACCGTTCTGGATTTCGCCTATCAGATTCATACCGAGATCGGCAACAAGGCGATCGCTGCCAAAGTGAACATGAAGCTTGTGCCTCTCTCGCATGTCCTCAAATCCGGAGACCTTGTGGAAATCATCACTGCAGAGAACGAGCATCCGAAGAAAGAATGGCTCCAGTTCCTGCAGACCCGCCATGCCAGGAGCATCGTGCTCGACTTTTTCAAGGGACGCAAGAAGGAAATTGCCGAGATGGGAGAGAAAATGCTTGGCGAACACCTGGTTTCCCAGGGATACAAGCTGTCCCACGACACTCTCGGTGTGCTTAAGGAAAAGTACAACATCCCGGGAGGAAGTCTTGACGAACTCTATTTCAAGATCGGCATCGGCACCATCAAGGTCTCCGATGTCACAGATTTCCTGATCGAGTCCAGGGTCGACAAGAGCCATTCGTGGAGTTTCCCATGGTTCCGCAAGAAGGAAACACAGAAGAAGGACAAGAATGAATATGTCATCGCATCCTGCTGCAAGCCTATTCCGGGCGACCCTGTCATCGGGATCAAGAACCCTGACGGCACGGTCACGGTCCACAAGAAGACCTGTCCGGTGGCTGACAGCATCGCCTCGATGCACGGAGACTGGGTAGTGGTTCCGAAGTGGGGCTCGAACGTGGAGGAGAAACAGGAATTCCCTGTCCGTCTTTCCATCAAGGGAATTGACAGGGTCGGACTTGTCAACGAACTCTCCCGCTACATCTCCCTCGTGATGGGAGTCAACATGCGGAAAGTCTATCTCTCTGCAGGTGAAGGACTTTTCGACGGTTACATCGATCTCTACGTCCACGACAAGTCTGTGCTTGACAGGATGGTCAAGAAACTCTCCTCCATCGAAGGCATCCAGAGTGTCTCCCGTACGGACATCATCTGACATCATGTTTATTTGAACAAGGCTACAAATGGCTGAAATGAACCAGAAAAGAATATTCAGATACATTCCTCTCATCCCGGTTGCCGCAATCCTTGCGTCCGTGCTCTTCTCCCCTTCGTGCGCCAACACGACCGAAGCTCCGAAGGGCGGACCGAAGGACACGATTCCTCCGGTCATCACCAGGATTGTACCGCCTCCCGGAACAGTGGACCTGCCTGTGAAGGGCACGCAGATTGCGTTTACCTTCAATGAATATGTCACTGTGAAGGAACCGAAGGGAATCTATCTCTCCCCTCCCCAGACCAAGAGTCCCAAGTTCAGGATAAAGGGCAGGAGCGTCATCGTCTACTTCGAAGAGGATCTTCTCCCGAACACGACCTACACACTTGATATCTCAGGCGCTATTGCCGACAACAACGAAGGCAATATGTTCCCTGGCTTCACGACGGTCTTCTCGACCGGTCACACCATCGACTCCATGTTCGTTTGCGGAACGGTCAGGAACTGCACCGACCTGAAACCGATTGCCGGAGCCACCGTCCTCCTCTACAAGGATGCATCCGACTCTGCCGTCTTCCTCAAGCATCCTTTCGCTTCTTCGAGGACCGATGCCTGGGGGTATTTCTCAGTCAGGAATATTCAGGACACCTCCTACCGCATATATGCCCTTGTCGATGCCAACGGCAACAACATGTATGATCCGGACGAGGACAGGATAGCCTTTCTCGACACTGCCTTCATCCCGAAGCGTGTAGTCAGGGACAGCCTCCCGGAACTCATGAAATACGACCCGAAGGACACCCTTCTCTGCCAGTCCCGGCAGAACGATTTCGTGCTGAACGTTTTCCGTGAGAAGCCTTCCAAGCAGATGATAGTGAACAGCAAGCGGCTCTCCGACCGCTCCTGCTACATCACCTTCATGGCTCCCGGGGCCAGGATCGACTCCCTGTGGTTCCAGGGTTATCCATCTTCCAGGGTCATCACCGAGTTCAACATCCAGGAAGACAGTCTCCTGCTGTGGCTCAATGTCCAGAGAAGAATGCCGGACACCCTCAATCTGATGGTCAAGTACCACAAGACCGACACCTTGGGGGTTCTGAAGCCTTTTACCGAAAAGGTCCCGATTTACGTTGAGGGCAAGGCTCCTTCGCGCACGGAGAGGAAAAAGGTAACCCACACCGATACCATCTGTCCTCTGAAGATCGTCTCTTCTCCGGAGACTGTGGAACAGGTCGGATTCGCCATCGAATTCGATTTCCCTCCGATTCTCGGGTATTTCGATTCGCTTTCCCTGGTTTCCGTCAACCCGAGACAGCAGGAAGCCGTGGAGGATTTCACGATAGAGCGCGATTCCCTGAATCTCAGGCGCTATGTCATCACTCCGAAAAACAAGCTGATGCCTGGCTACGACTACAAATTCAAAGTGCCTCACAGGATATTCCAGGACATCAACGGCTACTGGAATGACAGCACTCAGACCAAGATCACCCTTCCGAACGACGAATCCCTGAGCACCCTTATTCTCGATCTCAGGAATGTCGGCCACAAGTACATCGTCGATCTTCTTGACGAGGCAAGGAAATCGGTTCTGAGGACCTATACCATCGAGAAAGACACACAGCTCCTCTTCCCTTATCTCAAGGCGGCGAAGTACTCCATCCGTATCACGGAGGATACCAACCGCAACGGCATCGTGGATTCCGGAAACCTTCTGGAGCACCGTCAGCCTGAATCCGTCATATTCATGACCTTCAACGGCTCTGAATCAATAAATATCCCTGAACGCAGCGAAATCGTGCAGGAAGTCGACTTCTCCTCACTATTCCGGAACTGAAGATGAACAAGAAGATCAGAAAGACAACAATCCTTGCCGGCATATTCCTGATGCTTGCAATCCTTCCCCTGGGCGCGCAGGACACTCTGAAAGTCTCTGACCGCCGCTCGGGAAAGGTGGAAGTCAGGGAGTTCACTGCCGACTATCTTGACACCGTACAACTCAAAAAGGTCTTCGTCCTGAATGACTATTCCATGATTGGAGTCGAGTATGGCGCGGCTGCCAACATGATGCTTTTCACCCCTGCGAAGAAGCAGTCCTATCTCCTTTCCCCATCAACCTTCGGAGTCTATTACACCCGATACGGGAAAATGTTCAATTATCTCCCGTATTTCGGATTCAAGGTCGGTATACGCTCGAGCTCAGAGGGTTATAAATTCAAGGAAGACAAGGAAACACACCAGATTCCGACGCTGGAAGGGGCGACTGCAGCTCGCATCAGAATCATCGACATGCCGTTCATGGCATTGATCCATGCCGATTCCGACCATCTTTCAGGTTTCGCCAGCATCGGAATATACGGAGGCTACAGGACTTCCATCGAACGTTTCGGGGAATATGTGGACGAGTCAGTCCGCTATTCATTCATGGAATATGACCGCCGTTTCGACTATGGCATTTGCGGCGGGGTGGGTATGGCATTTGTGTTCGACCCCTTCGAATTCCACATCAATCTGAACGTCAGGTATTCCTGGGGCACGCTTTACGACTATGACTACGCCAGCCCGTACTATTACAGATACGCCTACCCGCTGGACCTCTCACTCACCGGTGGCTTGTATTTCCATCTCACCAGAAGAACCGGACGCTCGAGAGGCCAGATCAGACGAGAGGCAATCGACCGTGTGAAACATCCTGAAAAATATGAAGACACTTACAGCGACAATAGGTAATGTCCGGATAGGAGGAGAATCCCCTATCGTCATCCAGACAATGTGCAACACCCACACAAATGACACGGATGCTACGACTGAGCAGTGTGTCCGCCTTGCCGAGGCAGGTTCCGGGCTCATCAGGATAACGGTTCCGGGACCGTCTGATGTGGAAGCTGTCAAGACGATAGTGGCCAATCTCAGAAGTCGCGGGATAGACACTCCTATAGTGGCGGATATTCATTTCTCATCTCAGACTGCCTTGCTGGTGGCTCCTGTCGTGGAAAAGGTAAGAATCAACCCGGGAAATTTCCACCGTGACCACTCCGAGGCCAGGAAGCAGTTCGCTGCCCTTCTGGAGGTCTGCAAGAAACACGGAACGGCAATCAGGATCGGAGTGAATCACGGTTCTCTCGGCTCTTACATCACTGACCGTTACGGGAACACGCCTCAGGCCATGGCGATAGCCGCAATGGAATGGCTCAGGATGTGCATTGACTCTGATTTTTTCAATGTCGTAGTCTCCCTGAAGTCAAGTAACACAATTGTTATGGTCGAGGCTTACAGGGAACTTGTGCGTCTGATGACCGAGGAGGGCCACATATTCCCTCTCCATGTCGGTGTCACCGAGGCAGGCAATGGCGACAGTGGCAGAATCAAGTCATGCGTCGGGATATCCACCCTTCTCTCGGAAGGGATCGGCAACACCATCAGAGTCTCCCTGACTGAGGATCCGGAAAATGAACTGCCTGTCGCTGAATATCTTGCCGCAAGATATGACCACAGGATCGCCTCATCGATGACTTCTGTTTCAGTCAGCGGCAGGAAGGCGGTCGCAACCTATGACTCCCCTTCCCGCGAAAGACTTCTGGAGGATGTGGCCTGCGACTTCGGCAAACCATTGATAGACAGGGAAATCGATTCTCTCGAGATCGTCGGCCAATACCTTGACGAAGCCGGAACCCCGATAAGCATCGAAGGCAGCGGACTGGGAGAGTATCTCGTGGATGAGGTTATGCAGGCATCGAGACGCCGTTTCTACAAACCTGAATATATCGCCTGTCCCGGCTGCGGGCGGACAATGTACAATCTCCAGGATGCCTTCGAGGAAGTGAAGAAAAAGACCTCCCATCTCAAAGGCACTGTGATTGCCGTCATGGGATGCATCGTCAACGGTCCTGGCGAGATGGCCGATGCAGACTGGGGCTATGTCGGCGAAGGAAACCACAAGGTCACAATCTACAGAAAAAAGGAACCTGTCCTGAGACACGTTCCTGAATCTGAAGCCGTTGATAAACTGCTTGAATTGATAGCCAACGACCGGGGCTCTATCTGAGCTCGGCGATGACGGTTTCGCAGGCTCTGGTAAGATCTCCCACCTTTACCTTGATGTCGGCATCAAGAGGGAAATACATGTCGATCCTTGAACCGAACTTGATGATTCCGCACTGCTCTGCCCTCTTCACGCTGTTGCCTGTTTCGGAGTAGCAGACGATTCTTCTGGCGAAAGTTCCGGCAATCTGCTTGAACAGAACTTCTCCGTGACTGTTCCCGATCACGGTCGTCGCATGCTCGTTCTTCTCCGACGCCTTCGGCAGGAACGCGAGGAGATACTTTCCGGGATGGTACTTGTAGTACGAAATCTGCCCGTCCATGGGCCAGAAATTGGCGTGGACGTCGAAAAAGTTCATATAGACGGAAACCTGGATCCTTTCTTCCTTGAAATACTCCTTCTCATAGACCTTTTCGACTATGATGACCTTGCCGTCAGCGACAGAGGTGACGGTTCTGTCATCTCCTTCAGGGGCTGTGCGTTCCGGAACACGGTGAAACCAGAATACGAACACCGCATTCAGCAGAAAAATTGCGATCAAAGGAATCTGAACCCAGAGACTGTGGCTGAAATACAACACACAGGCAATCAGGCAAGCGAGAATCACCCATGCAATCACTATTGTACCATGACAGTCTTTATCTATTCGGATCAACTTCATAAGCAGGCTGTAAATTTCTCAAAATTAAACAAAAAAACCGGAAAATCATAGCAGGTCGAACACTGCAAGATACAGGGCGCCCAGCGGCATTGCCATCAGGGTACTGTCGAAACGGTCGAGAAGGCCTCCGTGCCCCGGAATGATCTTTCCTGAATCCTTGACACCGTAGACCCTTTTCCACTGGGATTCGTAGAGGTCGCCATAGACACTTGCAATGGACATTATCAGCGCCAGGATCATCGAATGGGCAAGGGGGAATTTAAGAAGTCCGACCTTGCAGAGGATGAATGCAGAAAGGACGGAGGTCACCAGTCCTCCGAAGAACCCCACCCATGTTTTTTTCGGTGAAACCGAAGGGAAGAGTTTTGCCGGGAAGAAGCGTCCCAGAGTGATTCCGAAGGTGAAGGCTCCCACGTCGCAGCACCAGATTATGATGAAGAAACAGAGCAGGAGATAGCCGCTGAAATTACCTGCCTTGTCGAAGGCGATAAGATTCGAAAGGGCAAGTGGAACAGCAATGTAGAGAAGGCCCGTATAGATGTTGGAAAACTTGCCGTATTCTTCCTTATCCTTGACATACAAGGAGTTGATCATGATGATGAAGAGAGGGACAATGGCCAGTCCGATCATCCTGATTGGGATGTGATAGCAGGACCAGGCAAACATCAGGGCAAAAAGGGTGATGCCCGCCAGAATGGCGAGCACCTTTGAGAATGTGTACGTCTTGCCCATGGTGATGTTGTAGAACTCACTCAGCATTCCGGCCATGATGAACATCACAAGACCTGCAAACAGGAACTTGTTGAACAGGAGGCAGGCTATCATCAGGATGATGAAGACGACACCTGATATGGATCTTACGATGACATTATGCATCAGCAGAAGGGGTTGTAGCAGTTGTAGTGTTATCGGTTGCATCGGACTCGCTCCCGGCAGGCTTACTCTTGGGACCGAGAATCTTCTCGATGTCTTCTGCAAATATAACTTCTTTTTCCAAAAGGAGGTTCGCCATCCTCTCAAATCCTTCCCTGTTCTCATTGATCAGGGCCGTAGTCCTCTGATGGATGAAGGAAACAAGGTCCTTCACTTCCTGGTCAATGACCTCGGCAGTCTTGTCACTGTACGGATTGGTGAGTTCATAGCCTCTCGAACCTGTCGAATCATAGAAAGACAACTCTCCTACCTTCTCGCTCATGCCGTAGTACTTGACCATCGCATAAGCCATGTTGGTAAGCCTTTCCAAATCATTGAGGGCACCGGTCGCAGGCTCTCCGTTGACGATTTCCTCTGCGACCCTTCCGCCGATGAGGGCGCACATCTTGTCGATCATGCAGGATTTGGACACGATTTTCCTCTCGTCTGGGACATACCAGGTAAGTCCCAGGGCATCCCCTCTCGGAATCAGGCTCACCTTGAAGACAGGATCTGAATTCGGAAGGAGCCATCCGACCAGGGCATGGCCGGCCTCGTGATAGGCAATGGTTCTCTTCTCGGACGGGGTGATGACGGAAGCCTTGCGTTCGAGACCTCCGATGATCCTGTCGACAGCATCGAGGAAATCCTGCTGACCGATTTCTTTCTTGTTCTTTCTGGCGGCAGTCAGGGCGGCCTCGTTGCAGACATTTGCGATGTCGGCGCCGGAGAAGCCCGGAGTGTGCTGTGCCATGAACTCGACATTGAAGTCTGGCGCGAGCTTCAGCGAACGGACGTGAACATTGAATATCTCGACCCTCTCCTTGAGTTCAGGAAGGTCGACATGAATCTGTCTGTCGAAACGTCCGGCCCTCATCAGCGCCTTGTCCAGAATGTCAGCCCGGTTGGTGGCGGCAAGAATGATGACACCCGAATTGGTGTCGAAGCCATCCATCTCCGTAAGCAGCTGGTTGAGAGTGTTTTCCCTTTCGTCATTCGAAGAGAATCCGGCATTCTTTCCCCTGGCCCTTCCGACTGCATCGATCTCATCAATGAACACGATGCACGGAGCCTTTTCCTTGGCCTGTCTGAAAAGATCCCTCACTCTGGATGCACCCACACCGACGAACATCTCGACGAAATCCGAACCGGAGATCGAGAAGAACGGGACATTGGCCTCACCTGCCACGGCCTTGGCAAGGAGAGTCTTTCCGGTGCCCGGAGGGCCTACAAGGAGGGCTCCCTTCGGAATCTTTCCACCGAGGGAGGTATACTTCTGGGGATTCTTGAGGAAATCGACTATTTCCATCACTTCGTCCTTCGCTCCGTGAAGCCCGGCAACATCCTTGAAGGTGACGTTGACCTTGTCTTTCTCTGCCAGTTTGCCGGTGGACTTGCCCACGTTGAATATCCCGCCTCCGGGACCGTTGGGACCGCCGCCCATGTTCCTGTTGAATCCGCGGAACATCCAGACCCACATCAGGATAAGGAGCACGAACGGGAAAATCCATTCGAGAATATGCGACCACATCTTCTCGTCGTTCTCGACAATGATCCTGACCTGATCCGATGGAGAAAGCTCCATATTCAGGGCTGAGAATTCCTTCTCCGGGTCAAACTTGTCCGAAACGAGAAAAATGAAATGAGGAGAGTTCGAAGGCACCTTGCCGCCGAACTTGTCAGAGAATTTGGCCAATCTGTCGGGACGGATGGTGATATCCCCCCTGAAATCGTTTCTTATGTAGGTGATTTCCTTGATGTCTCCTTCACGGAACATCGTCTGGACCTCGGCCCATTCCACTTTTTGCGGATTCCCGCCTGAATTGTTCATCAGCAGCCATCCGATTCCCAGAATCAGGAGGAGATAGAACCAGGAAAGATTGAATCTGAGCCTGACAATCTTCCTGTCCTGGTTGCTGCCGTTGTTCTTGCTGTTGCTATTCGACATCTTCTGCTTCTTTCTTAACTGACCTTCTTCTTGACGCCGGTCTATCCTTGTAGACCTTCTGCGGAGCATCTGCCCAGAGTTCCTCGAGTCTGTAGAATTCCCTGTACTCGGTAAGGAAGATGTGGGCGACGATGTCGCCATAGTCGAGGATGATCCAGAAATTGTTCTCCATTCCCTGGGTACGCAGCGGCTTCCTGCCTTCGAGGCGCATCTTTTCTATTACATTGTCGGCTATTGCGTTGACGTTGGTGGTGGAATCTCCGTTGCAGATCATGAAATGGTCTGTGATTGAGGTGCCGAGTGGTCTGAGGTCGATTCCGACAACGTTCTGCGCTTTCTTGTCAAGCATCGCGTCAGCCATGACGCGAAGGTCGTGAGTTATCATTTTGTGTACTTTTATTATTTTTGCAAAGTTATTTGCGTTATCCGCATTCTACAAATATACAATATTTCTGCCAATGAAAGAAGGACTGACACCACAATGGCTTGAAGAAGTAGATTCTACTAATAATGAAATCATTAGAAGGGAACATGAACTTGACAATCTGTCAGTCGTGGCTGCCGTATGTCAGACTGCCGGACGCGGACAGCGCAACAACCAATGGCTCACCAACCCCGGACAGAACCTTACTTTCTCCATGCTGGTCCGCTTCGGACAGGACGGAATCCCTTCGGTCAAAGCCGCATCGCAGTTCGCAATCAGCGAAGCATCTGCCCTTGCGGTTGCCGACTATCTTGAAAACGAAGGGATAGCTTCCGTGATCAAATGGCCGAACGACATCTACGTCCGTGGCAGGAAAATATGCGGAATGCTGATAGAAAACACCCTTGCTGCCGATGAAGTAGCCCGCAGCATAATCGGAATCGGAGTGAACGTCAACCAGCGCGACTTTCCTCCGCAGCTTGCGAATCCGACGTCGATGGTCCTGCAGTGCGGACATGAGTTCGACCTCAGGTCTGAGCTCCTGAAACTCTGTGACATCCTCTGCGGCCGCCTCAGTCTCATGGGACCCGGGCAGCATGATGAATATGTCTCCAGAATCTACCGCCTAGGGGTTTTCGAGGAATATGCCGACTGCGCGACCGGTCTTCGCTTCATGGGCCGCATCAAGGATGTCTCCCCTTCCGGAATGCTCAGGGTAGAAACGAAAGAAGGCCAACTCAAAGAGTTCGCCTTCAAGGAAATAAGCTACATTATTTAGTAATATGAAATAAATAATGTTGCAGTCTGTTTCTTAAAGATTACTAAAGAAGCTAATCTCTCATTTCTTTTATTGCCTGTGCGGGATCTTCTGCCTTGAAGACGGAACTTCCGGCGACGAGCATAGTGGCTCCTGCATCGGCAAGGATCCGGGAATTGGCACTGGAGACTCCCCCGTCAACTTCGATGTCCCGAACGATGCCCCTACGGTCCATTTCAGCTTTGAGAGTCTTGATTCTGTCCACGGATTCTTCGATGAACTTCTGGCCACCGAAACCGGCGAAAACTGACATGATCAGGAAGAAATCGACTTCTTCGATGTATGGGAAAAGCCTTTCGACCGGCACATCGGGATTGATGGCTATTCCGGCTTTCGCACCGGTAGCCTTGACCATGGCGATGACCTCTGAGGGATCCTTGCCGGCCTGGTCACAGGCTTCGAGATGGAAACTGATCAGTCCGGCGCCGACTTTGGCAAATCTTTCTATGTATTTCCAAGGATTGACAATCATCAGATGAACATCCATCGGAACTGTCATCACCTTGGCCATTGCCTCGGCAAGAGGGAATCCGAAAGAGATGTTCGGCACGAGGCTGCCGTCCATTACATCGATGTGGATGAGATCTGCATTGTCATTTATCATCCTGAGGTCAGGCTCCAGATTGAGGAAATTGCCTGAAAGTATTGAAGGTGCAATCTTGAGCATAGTTACTAAGTAATTTGAAAATAATAATTTGCGTCAGATTTGAATTAGATTTTCGAGGTCAGATTTTCACCCGAAGAAGAAGCATAGCCGTAGCTATGTGACTGATGAGGGAGGAAATATGGACCGAAAAGATTTTCAAAGATGAT
>SFMU01000076.1 GCA_004552965.1 Bacteroidales bacterium
TCACACCGAGTTGTTGAAAGAGAACGGTAGAACGGAGCCCGGCAACATTAACATCTATTATAAGACCATCCCCGGCTACGAATTTCAGACTGATAACTACATACTGAAAGGGTCGGGAGTTGAGGAGTGGTCTCCTTCATTCACATATCATGGTTTCCGCTATGCCGAGGTGAGGACAAGTGTTCCTATGAAACTTGGGAAGGAGAACCTTACAGCTCTATATATTCACACTGACCTTGAGTCCGTCGGATCCTTTGAGTGTTCAAACCCATTACTCGACACTCTTTGGAATATGACAAGAAGGACCTACTGCAACAATCTGCTGTCTATTCCTACCGATTGTCCACAAAGAGAAAAAAATGGATGGACCGCAGATGCATACCTCTCACAGGAAATTGGACTGCTGAACTATGATGCGATCCTGTTTTATGAAAAATGGCTCGACGATTTCATCGACAATCAAAGAGAGGACGGAAGGATTTCAGGAATCATTCCGACTAGCGACTGGGGATATGACGACTGGATTGGGCCAGTGTGGGACGCTGCTTTGTTCATCATACCTTACAATTTGTACCTGTACTACGGTGACAAAACCATCATTGAAAGGATCTGGCCAATCTGTGAAAAGTATCTCGCTTATCTCAAGACCAGGGAGGATCCTGATGGTCTGCTCTCCTATGGAATCGGAGACTGGCTATCCTACGAGGCACAAACTCCAACGGACTACACATCCTCATTGTTCTATTATTATGATTACAGGATAATGACAGAATTCTCGTTCATCCTGAACAAAGAGTCTTCATCCTTGATGTCAAATATGGAACGGTTGAGAAATGCCATAAACAAGAAATTCTACAATCCTGAAACTGGAGTCTATGCCTCGGGGACTCAAACAGGGCAGGCTGCTGCACTGTACGTGAAAATAGTACCCGCCGAGGAGATTCCTAAAGTCGTTGCCAAGCTGGAAGAGTTCGTAAAGCAGAATGGAGGTCACCTCAACTTCGGTTCCATGGGTTCCAAAGTTGTACTCAGAACCCTCACTGAATATGGACTGAAGGATGTTGCATACGAAATGGCATCAAAGGAGGATCATCCATCCTGGCTTGCCTGGATTCATGATGGCTATACGTCTCTGGGGGAAACCTGGATAATGTCGCCAAAATTCAACGATGCCTCTCTTGACCACATATTCTTTGGAGATATTTCCGCATGGCTGGTAAACGACATAGCAGGAATCAATAAAGATGATCTCGCTCCCGGTTTCGGACACATAGTAATATCACCACACTTTGTCGATGGTCTGGATTGGGCAAATGCATCCTACAATTCTGTGAAAGGGCTTATAAAAGCCGGTTGGAAAAAGAAGGGGGAAAAGGTTGTCGTTGATGTAACTATTCCGGAAAACACAACCGCGACACTGAAGATAGAAGGAATGCCTGACCGTCAACTCAGATCAGGAAAGACAAGAATCACGACGAGGTTGCCAAGATGAGGTTATTCGCGTATCGTCGCTATCTGGTACCGAATTCTTTGGTCCAGCCATTGTAGCCGGTACCAAGCTCGATAACCTTATACTTCGAGGCAAGAGCATTTGCAGCTTTCTTGCTCCTGTTGCCGCTACGACAGTAGAGGGCCACGGTCTTTCCCTCCGGAATCCGGGCGCCGGCTTTCTTCGCGAAATCACTCTGCAGAACGTCAATATTCAGTGCTCCCTCGATGTGGCCCGCCTTGAACTCTTCGGCGGTCCTGACATCAAGGACGACAACGGCAGTGTCAGCAATCACTTTGGCAAATGCCTTAGCATCAACGGTTTTGAACCCAGCTGTCTGAGCGTTGCAGCTCATCAGGCCGAAAAGCGTACCGAGAATCCCCATAATGAATATCTTTCTCATCTTTAATTTTTCCGCCAATTTAGCAATAATTGTCGATTTCGCGGACGCCAGCATTGTATTTCATGAATATGCCGGGGCATACTCCCGTCCCGCCTGCCGAACAGGAACAACCGATCAGAGGACCTTCACGAGAGTCAAGGTAAAATCCAGGGTGGACCAGGCAGGAATGCCCTCGATCTTCGATGAGCCATAGCCGTATCTGGCAGGAATATAGATCCGGAAAGTGTCCCCCTCATGCATGCGCAGAAGGGCAGCCTGCCAACCGACAATGAGTTCATCCACCCTGAAACATGCCGGAAGACCGCCCTCGGTCGAGTCAAACACAGTCCCGTCGATCAGACGACCGACATAATGAACATAGACCGTGCTCTTCAGTTGCGGACTCCGCAAGCCGTTCCCCTTCTGAAGTTCACGAATGAGAATTCCGCTCTCAAGAGCCACAATCCCCTCTTCCTGAGCCATCTGCTCCAGGAACTTTTCATTTTCGATCCGGTAGCGGACCACCCTGTTCGGTTTTTTACCCATCTCTGATTTCTTTGATTTCTTCAGCATCCCTCCACAGCGCCATCAGGAATCCAGACCACGCTGCTTCCTGATCCTCTGGTAGGCCTCGTTGACCTGCTTGAACTTTTCCTCCGCTGCATGCTGGACATCCTGCGATTCTGTGGCATACTTGTCGGGATGGTACCTCACTGCAAGTCGCTTGAAGGCCGATTTCACTTCACTGACAGTCGCCTCCGGAGATATTCCCAAAGTCCGGTAGGCATCTGCCAGCACAGAGGAGGATCCGGCAGTGAACGGATTCTCGCCATAGGGACCGCTCCATCCATAACCTCCCTGACGTTCAGACCCATAGGTCCATTCGGAATACTGCTTCCATTCGTCGCGTCGCGCCGTGTCTCCCTTGAAAAGCCGGAAGAGCATCGACAGCAGCATCCACAAAATAAGAAGCTGAAGCAAAGAATACAACAAAAAGAACATTTTCACGAAAGGGTGTTTCAAGATGAAAAAAGCGCTATCTGAATATGAGGACGAAGAGCAATACGACCGGCAGAGCCCACATCACAGTCCAAAGCACCTTCTGCCATGTCTTCATCGCAGCCCATGAATACTGGAACTGCGCCCTTGCAACAGAAAACCGCGCCTGCATCTTCTCTTTCCATAGCTGGAACTTGCCTATACCTGCAGCATCAGCTGAAAAGGACGGCTTCCCAGCCCCACGGACCTTGACCTTCACCTGAGTGCTTTCCTTCCTGGTGCCAGTTGCGGCAACCAGAGTGAAAACCATTTCCTTGGCAGCCCTGTTCGACCAGCAGACTCTGCTGCCTGAATCAGGTACCTGAATATGTTGGACCGAGTCCCCGTCGTCAATGCTGAGAACCAGAGAGTCCGGAAGATTGCTTGTCCATGTAACGGTGACACTGTCACCTTTGTCGACTGACGTTCTGTCAACCTTGAGAGATATTGTCGATGCCATAATATTCAATTTTTTTTGCGACAGCGACAATTATGCAAACTCCATGCTATCTCCGAGATGGCAGAATGGGAATCCATTGATGCAGGTCCGGAACACCGGTTGATCAGATACCGGCAGAGTCTTATTCATGAGTGACGGGACCATACTGATAGGCAAGACGTTCAGTACCATTCCAGCAACGGATGATCCCACAGTAGCGGAAACCTTCGCGAAGGATGGCAGCCCGCATGACACGGTTGTCCCGATGCGTATCGATCCGGATCGAGGAAAATCTCTCAAGGGCGAACTTCATGACAAGATGCAGGATGCCTTTCCTGCTGCCATCGCTCGCTATGCGGTGTATCGTGGCATATGGACCGTCATCAGGCCATTCCCCGTCGTAGATGACACGGTAAGTGGGGTCATCACCTGCACGGAGAACAAATGTGGCGACGACAGCGCTCCCGGCCTGCACGACATAGCTGTCGGAACTGCCGATGTCCTTCAGAAGAAGTTCCCTGCCAGGATAATCCTCCGCCCATTGGTCAGGATTGCCGGTAGAAACCATGAAACTGCGGGCATGGGCGAATATTTCCATCAGCCTCGGAAGGTCTTCCGGCTTCGATTTGCGGATGGTGATGCTCTCCTGCCGGAGAGACTCGACAGTCTCCACGGACAACTTTTCACAAGCATACCGCCGCATGGTCGCAGGGATCACGTTCCACCTCTGCCTCAGATATTCCACAAGTCTGGCCTGATCGCGCTTTCCCGCCTCCCTGAGCATCCAGCCCGTGGCTTTCTGGAGCAAATCATGCATCCTACCCTTCGCGGCCAGCATGATGTCGGAAATCTCAAAGCACTCCTCGAGCTCTCCCCGGCGGATGAAAGCAAGGGTGCTTACAATTCCGATACGCTGCTCCCAGATGGTTTTCCCATCCCTTGCCAGGTCGCAAAGCAGAGACCGGTCCTTGTCCACAAGCCAGGCACCCAGAAGCTCGTAACAGCTCAGATCCACAAGGTCCCAGTTGTTGATGTGCGCAGTGTGCGAGAGATAAAAGTCGATGCATTCCTTCTGGCGGGAAGGATCCTTTCTTGAACCTTTGAATATGCGGACAAGGCACAGCAGGGCCGCGAGCCGGATTTCGTGATATTCGGAAGTGATGCATTCCTCCAGGTCGCCGGAAGAGACCTCCTTCCAACACTCTTTCACTATCGCCCTGGTGACAGGAACCTTGATGCCGAGGAATCTGTCCCCCTCGCCATATTGCCCTTTCCCGGTCTTGAAAAAGCGCGACAAGCCCTCCACCAAAGAGGGATCGCCCGCCTGCATCATCCTGGCCTTCAAAATGTTCTCCATATTGCACCGACCGCCATCATCTCAATGATTCATAAATCTTCACGTCGATTCCATCGAGGGTTTCAGCGAGGCCGGAGAGATCGGTATCGCTGTAATGGTAAGGGACAAGAACCTTTGGACGAATGAGTTCCGCGGCTTGCACACACTGGCTGACAGTCATCGTGAATGGCTGGTTGACAGGGAGGAAAGCAAGATCGACAGTCCCGAGCCCGGACATTTCTTCAATAGGCTCGGTATCCCCGGCGACATATACCCTGAAGCCATCGAAATCAAAGATATATCCATTGCCATTTCCCTTCGGATGGAACATTTCCCTGCCTTCGGAGGTGTTGTATGCAGGGACAGCCATGTACCTGACTCCTTCCGCCACTTCTCCGGAATCTCCATTGGCAAGAGCGGTCCCTCTGCCCAAAGCGGCAACAGATTCGGCATTGGCAAAAAGCAAAGTTCCCTCCGAGGAGAGAGTGTCTATCGCTTGCGGACAGAGATGGTCAGGATGAGAGTGGGTTATGAATATGGCGTCAGCCACACCGAATGCAGAATAGTCAATCTTCATCTCGCCCATCTGCGTTACAGGGTCCACGTGAATGACCTTGCCGTCATATTCAAAGGCGAGAGAGCCATGGAATATGCAGGCTACTTTCAGCTCTTTTCCAGAAGGGGTTTCCATTGTAAGACAGTCGTCCGGGAAAGCGACCTGCCTACTGCCGCACGAGCACACAATCAGCCCTGCGAGGGCAATCATAAACGAAATCAGCTGCTTCATATTCAATATTTATGAAAACCATATCTTGTCCTCAGGTCCTCCTTCGCGTCTTCCGGTAGGGATGAAAAATACTGCTTCCAGCCCGGACAGAAATTGATATGCCAACGCCAGAAACGTCCTATCAATGACTTCGGGTTACTTTCATATTTCCGCCTCATGGAGCAGTTCGCACAGTCCGGTTGATTCTTTCCCATATTACTTTCTTCGTTTCTTTGAGGTTGAAGTCCCTATCGTCCGCTTGGCCCTGCAGGTGTCGCATTTATGATTCTTTGAGGTTGATGTCCCGATCCGTCCGCCTTGGCCATGCAGATGTCGCATTTATGATTCTTCAAGGTTGATTCCCCGATCCGTCCACCTTGGCCATACAGATGTCGCATTTATAATTTTTTGAGGTTGATGTCCCGATCCGTCCATGTGAACGTCGGATCAGGTGAATGGCAAAACGGCGGTTTGCATAAAATCGTTTTCCGCAATACGCATTTGCAAACATAGCGAACTTTTTGATAATTC
>SFMU01000003.1 GCA_004552965.1 Bacteroidales bacterium
CCTACATTGGCCACCAAAAGTACACTCTTCATCGGCTCCTGGACGGATACCCTTCATCGTCCCCCGAACGGAGCTCCTGCCTGGACCCCAGGCGGAGACCCTTCCTATGTCATCGGAAAGAGACCCTGCATAGGCCCCCAAAAGGAGACCCTGCTGAGGGCACCAGAAGGACACTTTGCTGAGGCGGTAGTATCTTGACGAGTGACGAGTTCGCAACTGTGGGAATAGCACACAACATGAAGAAGAGGATATCAGTGATGTATGCGGAACGGGCGAAGGCTGTCGCCTCCGAGGGACGTGCCACCCGCGGCACGGAAGCGGGTGCCGACATCAGCGGCTGGCGGTAGCCAGACGCGATGGAGGCAGGGTCAAAAGAAGTCGGAGATTTTGCTATCCGGCAAAATCTCCGACTCTTTTGACTCCCGAGGAGGCGAGCAGCCTCGCCGTGGAGTAGCATCGATCTGCAACGAACCGGCGCAATCATGACAAAACTTTGTGGGTTTCTGGCAGAACTTGAGCAGCTGTGACTATTTTTTTACTATATTTATAACCTTCGACCGACAGGAAGCCACCGCCGTCGTTGCTTCCGAGGCCGGTTGAAGCAACGGGATCTCCCAAGGAAAAGCTCCGACACATTAATTAAAGGAACCGCCCAAGGAAAGACTCCAACATATTAATAAACGGGACCGCCCAAGGAAGGGCTCCCAAATATTCATAAACAAGCAATTATGCAAATGACTGATCTGGATTATATGAAACTGGCGATTGAAGAGGCCAGGGATGGAATACGCAAAAGACACGGCGGACCCTTCGGTTCGATCATCGTAAAGGACGGACAGATTGTCGGCAAAGGCCACAACAGGGTGCTCAGGAACAATGACCCAACCTGCCACGGCGAAATCGCAGCCATAAGGAATGCCTGCGACAACCTGGACACCTTCGACCTGACGGGTTGCAGGATCTACACGACCGGGGAGCCCTGCCACATGTGCCTCTGCGCATGCATGTGGGCGAATCTGGACAAGATCTACTATGGATGCACCATAGAGGACAACGGCAGAATCGGCTTCCGCGACGACAAGTTCGACGGAATATTCGGCGGAAGGGAAAAGCTTGGATCCTACCTCGAGGAAGTCGGCAGGAAGGAATGCCTTGAACTCTTCGATGAGTATTCCTCATCCAAACCGGAATTGTACTAAAGGCTGAAAGTATGGACAGGATACTGCTGAAGGACATTTCCCTGAATTCGGAAAGGTCCGACATATTCATTGAAGACGGGAAAATCTCAAGGATTGCACCCGCCGGAACCATCTGCCCACCCGAGGGCTGCGACGTGATGGATTGCCGCAGGAAAGCGGCCGTCCCGGGTTTCGTGAATATGCACACCCACGCCGCAATGTCCCTCATGAGGGGCATCGGCGAGGATATGGTCCTGACGGACTGGCTTGACCACATCTGGGAAATCGAATCATCGCTGACGGACCGTTTCGTGCACCTCGGGACCGAAGTGGCGGCCCTGGAGATGATCAAGACCGGCACGACGATGTTCAATGACCAGTACTGGTTCTCCACCGCTGCGCAGAAAGCAGCATCGGCGATGGGGATCCGCAACGCAATGTCCTATGTCTTCCTGGATCATCTGAATCCGGAGGAGGCTGAAAGGGAAAAGGAACAGTGCGTCAGGATGCATGCAGAAGCCGAAGGCTGGGAGAGCGGTTCCATATTCACAATCGGCATCCATGCCATCTATTCCGTAAGCGAACCTCTGATCCTCTGGGCTTCCGAATATGCCAGGAAGCACAACCTCCGCATCCACATCCACGTGGCAGAATCGGAGAAGGAGGACCTGGACTGCAAGGCGGCACACGGAGGACTGTCTCCTGTGGAGTACCTCGAGGAACTGGGAGTGCTGGGGCCGGACGTGATTGCCGCCCACACTCTGTGGCTGTCAGAAAAGGACATAGAGATACTCGGAAGGCATAAGGTCAACTGCGTGCACAACATCAACTCCAATGCAAAGCTCTCCTCGGGCTACAAATTCAAATGGAAGGAACTCAGCGAAGCCGGAGCCAATGTCTGCATCGGCACCGACGGCTGCGCCTCATCCAACAACCTGGACATGCTGGAAGCGATGAAGACCACCGCCATATTCCAGAAAGCCTGGAGAAAGGACCCCTCCGCACTTCCCCTCCAGACCCTGATGGAGATGGCAACCTGCAACGGGGCTGCCGCCTTCGGACTTCACACAGGACGTATCGAAGAAGGTTATGATGCTGACATACAGATAGTCGACACCGACAACACCTTCTTCCTCTCCCCTGGCCCGTTCCTTGCGAACTTCATCTATTCAGCCCACAGCGACTGCGTCGATTCACTGATCTGCCGGGGAAAGTTCCTGATGAGAAACAGGAAGGTGGCAGGAGAACGCGGAATTCTGGACAGGGCACGGGATGTCCTCGACGGCCTGCGATAGAAGAAGAACACATCACAGAGATCACTATATATTCAAATACCATTCAACAAAAAGCGGATATGGACCCAAGAGCAGAAAGAATCTATACAGCAGCCGACTACGTCAAGAGTCAGCTCGGTGACCTCAGACCGAAGGTAGGAATCGTCCTCGGAAGCGGTCTTGGCAAACTCGCCGAAAGCATCGGCAATCCTATCACAATCCCATACAGGACAATCCCCGGATTTCCAGTGTCGACAGCAATAGGCCACAAGGGCAATTTCATCGTCGGTGAACTGGGCGGGAAAACCGTCATCGCGATGCAGGGCCGCATACATTACTATGAAGGCTATCCGATGGAACTTGTGACCCTCCCGATCAGAGTGATGAAGGTGATCGGAATCGAATACCTGTTCGTCTCCAATGCAGCAGGAGGAGTCAACTTCGACTACCATGTGGGAGACCTGATGATCATAAAGGACCACATCAACCAGCTTCCGAACCCGCTGATCGGGCCGAATCTCGACGATTTCGGACCACGCTTCCCTGACATGACCAGACCGTATGACCTCAAGCTCATCGCAAAGGCCGAGGAAATCGGGGCAAGACTGGGCATCAGCCTCCACAAGGGAGTCTATTACGGTGGCACCGGACCGACTTATGAGACTCCGTCCGAGTACAAGTACATCCGTACCATCGGTGGAGACGCAACCGGAATGTCAACCATCCCGGAGGTGATAGTCGCACGCCATTCCGACATTCCTGTCTTCGGCATGTCCGTCATCACCAATGAGGCCCACGATGACTATTCGGAAGATTACGAGAACAATGGCAACGATGTCGTAAAGGCTGCAGATGCGGCTGCAGACAGGATGTGCGCCATCTTCACCGAACTGATAAAGTCTCTCTGATGAAGAACATGTGGATAATCTATCTGATCTCGTCCGTCATCTTCCTGACATTCGGGATCCTCATGATAGTCGAAGGCAAAGGCCGCCTATGGTCCGACATCGCAATCATTGTCTGCGGTGTCTACATGCTCTACACTGGAATAGCCAGGTTCCACAACGAAAAGATCCGCCGGGAAAGGGAGCGGGAGGACAGGGAAAACGATCCGGCCAATTCATGACCGGAGTCTGTCAGTCTTCGTAGGGACGCTCAGCAAGATGCGAGCGGATGATGCCAAGAAGGCGTTCATGGTTGGCGGCATTGTTGGCAGCACAGACCAGATCCGGTCCCTCGAAACGGGGCTGTTCCCCCGAAAGGTTGGTGATTGTACCTCCGGCTTCCCTCACCAGAAGGATCCCTGCGGCATAATCCCAAGGCATCAGCCTCATCTCGAAATAAAGGTCGCACTTGCCCGAGGCAAGCAGGCACAGCTCAACGGCGCTAGAGCCATACCGACGCACGTCATTGCACTGGTAGTAGGTCTCCATTATGATGTCCGAGCATATTCCTGCAAACTCCTTGCGGTAGGTACTCATGGCAGTGCAGAAGACCGAATCATCGAACGGACGCGAAGAGACGCTGATTTTCCGGCCGTTGCAAAAGGCCCCCGAGCCCTTCATGGCATAGTGCATCTCATCTCTCGAAGGGATGTAGATGACTCCCATCACGACCTCGTCTCCATGCTTGAGAGCAACCGAGATGGCACTGTCGGGCAGATGCCTGGCATAGTTCGCGGTGCCGTCGATCGGGTCGATCACCCAGACATATTCCCTGTCGGGAGTGCAGATACCCTCCTCCTCACAGATGAAACCGCAACCGGGGAGAAGCGAGGCAAGCCTTTCGCACAGGAAGTCCTGCACTGCAAGATCGGAGGAGGTCACGATGTTCTCGTATCCTCCTTTGCTCTCGACCTCGAAGGCATCTGTAAGCATCAGGCGCGATGCCTCGCGAACCGCGCCGATGACTGATTCGATTTCTGGTAATGTTGACATAGCAGACAATAAGCTCACTGAAGTAATATTCAAAAACCTGCTTGACGCGACTGAAGTTCCGCGCCGGCGATACTTCAGTCTGTTATTTTTATCCAACCCGCATCCCAGGCCTTGACAGCAGGGAGGGTAACGATGTAATCTTCGCCATCGGCTTCGGCTTTGAGACGGATGTCCCTGTTGCCTCCGCTCTTCCAGACGAAACGGCTGCCGGCCGGACAGTCCCGAAGGCGGAGAGTCGCGGACGGAAGATCCGAAATTGTGGCATTCAGGAATATGACGGAACGCAATGATCCGTCCCCGGAAACCCTCGGCACAAGGACTGCCTGGGCAGGTGATTCGAGAACCACCCTCATCTTCCCTTCCGAGGCCCAGTCGAAGATCCTCAGAATGTTCAGTCTGCCGGCATTGTTGACGTCCGATGTGAAGACAGGCAGAACAGCTATGCGCCGGCCCTCGGGGGATTCAAAGCAGGAGACTCCGGAAAGGCCCTCCGGGACATCCAGAGGCTTGATTCCGGGGATATTCCTGGAAGAAACCTCATTCCAGGCTGCCGCGTCCATGACGATGCCCTCCTTTGCCATGAGAGAGGAAATCTCACTGTCGGACATCCCGAGAAGAGCAGGCAGGTCGAGTACGGTTGCGGTCGTGGCAGAAGCTTCCGGAGTGAAAGGCAGACCGAGAGGCGCCAGTTCGAAGATGCAGTCCCCTGCCCCTGTCGAAGTCCAGGCCCATTCGGATTCGCCCGGACGCACATCCCTGGTCACATGGTCGGGACTGATGTAGGACCCGATTCCTCCGCCGGCAGTCCCCCGGTTGTGACTGACATAATCCTGGAAAAGACTGTGATAAGTGTCAAGAGCCTTGAAATAGTTGTCCGCATACCACTGCATCGGCTCCTGGTTGGCGCAGATAATGGCATAGGACATGCTGTTGGCACCCATTCCAAGATAGAGCAGAGTCTCGGTGCATAGGGACTGCGGCGACTTGCCGGTGGATTTGTGCAGATAGCCCTCGATCTCCGGTGCGATGAGGCTGACCGAAGGGCTCAGACGGGCAATCTGCCGGGATATTCCGTAGGCCTTTTCTATCATCTGCCTCGGATTGTGGTCATTGTAGAAACCGTGCCCCGGCCGGGAAACAGGCGAAAGGCCAGTCTCCTCTTCCACAGCATCGAAGAATCTGTTCCAGTCCCATCCCTCCAGGAGATTGAAATGGAAATTGACATGCTGAAGGCCAAGATGGGTAGCCGGGGAGACCTTGTGGACCTCCCGGGCGATGTAGCGGCCGACCATCGCAATGCTTTCCTGCGAAAATGCGATCCAGTTCCGTCTCACGTCACCGTCATTGTCGACCAGTGCACGTACAAGTCCCTCCCGTGAATATGAATGGCCAAATTCCCTGTTGAACCCGGCGATGCAGCTGTCGCAGAAACAGATGCTCTCCGCAGGATAATGCTGCGTGATGCGCAGGTCATCGTCTATGAATATGTTATCCGGCTGCAGAGTCCGGGAATAGTAGGCATGATACTCTGCCTGCATATTCAGGAAGGCAGTGTCACGCGGGCAGGTCTGGGTCGCGCAACGGACTCCGTCGGCGCCTGTCATTGCCCTGTAACCGAATATGTTGGTGTCCGCACTCGCCACAGCTTCCGGATTTGGATGACCGATCGTGACGGTCTGGAGAGACGGGATTATTCCAAGGGCGCGCATGTCGGAAGCGGCCTTGTCGAGTTTCCTCCTGCGCTCCGCCCTGTCCACAGAGTCGATCCTGTAGTCGTCCTCGACGCAGAACCACACTTCATCACAGCATCGAGGATACTCTTTGAAAGCTTCGACGAGCTGACCCTCAAGGGT
This sequence comes from Bacteroidales bacterium, assembly GCA_004552965.1. Taxonomy (GTDB): domain Bacteria; phylum Bacteroidota; class Bacteroidia; order Bacteroidales; family UBA932; genus Cryptobacteroides. Next base: position 6,243 of record SFMU01000003.1, read on the forward strand.
TTCGTCAAGATGATGCGAAGGCCAGAGGCGGATAATCGAACGGAACTCGCCTTCTGCCACACTCTCGCGGGCAGGACCGGAACAGGCTGAAAGAGCGGCCAGGAGCAGACCGGCCGCAACGAATGCTGAGAAACTTCTGAATGACATCATATTCCTACTTTATCGTGATTTTGCCGAGATAGTAACGTTTGTGGCCGTCGTTCCCATCATAGGGAAGTTCGTAGACAGGAGTGCCGTCGACCTTGCCCACTGAGACGTAGACACTGAACTCACCGGTCTGGCAGACACGGCTGAAGTTACCCTTGGAGTTGCTGAAGACCTGTGCGATGTTGCAGTCCTGGACTGTTTCCACAGCCTCAGCCTCGCCCGGAGCCGCCGGCTGGAGGACATTGACATTGAAGCCGTCGTTGACCAGGACTGCGACTATTCCCCCGTTGTCGTTCTTGACAGTGAAACATGGATAGCCGTCCCGGTAGCAAGGAGCAACACCGGCATTCTTCCATGAGGATGTGATGGTGAACGCTTCTCCCCTCTTCACCTCGGAAGGCCACTCAGCCTTCTCCAGCTGGAAGCGGTAACCCATCCTGCGGTTGATCCTCCTGATGATGTCCTTGTTTTCCTCCCACTCCAGATGAGGCCAGCAATGGATGGACATGTAGGAGGCGTGGTAATCTTCCACAGACCTCAGAAGCAGTTCCTTGTCCCAGGCTTTTCTGGCTACCGAGCCCAGATAGTGCTCATGCTCCAGGATGACAGGGAGAGTCGGCCAGAACTGCTGAGCCATGCCGTCGTGGAACCAGCTGTTTGGCCAAGGCTGGACGAGGATGCTGTCATCTTTCAGGGTCACACCCTTCTTGAAGGCATAATCGGTGATCTTGAAATGGTCCTCCCTGATGTACGGATCGGCAATGTCGTCGGAGATGCAAAGCTGGGTGGACTTGAAATGCCTGGTGTAGATGTCGATGTATTTCTTCTTGGTCCTGAAACCCCACTCCTTTCCGTGTTTCGGGGTGGTCAGGACAGTGTGTCCTTCTCCCCACATTCCGAAATGGCCGACGGCCACGAAATCCACGTTCGGGTCGCCGTCATACCGCTCCGCAAGAGCCTCGACGCAATGTTCGACTGCCTGGAGGAATTTCCTGTCGGAATATTCAGGTTCGAGAAAACCGTCCACCTCGTAGCACCTGGCGCCCTCGTCGAAGACCCACTGAGGTGTCCCCTGGCGCGTCCAGTTTTCGGTCGAAGTGATGCAAAGGGCTATCCTTTTGCCCTTCTCTATCCATCTCTGCGCGGGAGAGTCTATGATTTCCCAGTTGAACTTGCCTTTTTCCGGCTCCAGAAAAGCCCATGGAAGCCTCAAGAAGACGACTCCGACACCTTCAAACTCATCTACGGTGTCCTCCGGCAGCAGCTGCGAGCCGTAGTTGTCCAGCACGTTCGAATAGTAGTAGAGCATCCACCCCATTCCGGGATTGACCAGGGCCTGTCCGTTGTCACGTGGAGTGACGGAGACCGTCTGGGCCCGGAGGAGTGAAAGAGCAGAAAGCAGGGCGAGTAAGACAAGTGCAAACCTTTTCATCATGTATACTGTTTTATGGTTTATTCTATTTCATGTAAATATAGGAATTAATCGGCGAAAAAGGTAAATTTGCAATATGTCGATTGAGGAACTGTCAAATATTCTCGAAGAACATGGCATCAAGGCCACTGCCAACAGGCTTCTTGTGGCCAAGGCGCTGAACGATTCACCACATCCGCTCAGCCTCATGGAACTCGAAGATGTGATCGGAAGCATTGACAAGTCGGGCATTTCCAGATGTCTGACCATGTTCCGTGAGAAGAGACTCGTGCACTCGATCGAAGGCAGTCCGGAAGGGACCCGCTATGAAATCTGCCGCAGCCACGATTCAGGCCATGACGAGGATGCCCACGTCCATTTCCTCTGCGTGAAATGTCACCGGACAATCTGCCTCGAGAAGATTCCGATTCCGCTGGTCAGCCTGCCTGACGGATACATTATGGAGAGTTCCAGTTATATCATAAAGGGAATATGTCCCGATTGTTCATCCAATCCCGGAGGCGCAAAATGAGCGGAAAGAGGGACATAACAGGGCATCTGGCCCTTCTGGCGGCATATTCGATTTTCGGAATAAACATTGTCTCTACCAAGGATATCGCCAATGCCGGTGTCGTTTCGCCCATCGCGCTCTTTACCATGCGCGCTCTCGGAGCCTCCCTCCTTTTCTGGCTGATCTCCCTGTTCCGCCCGAAGGAGAAAGTTCCTTTCAGCGATCTCTGCAGGATTGTCGTGGCATCGTTCTTCGGCCTGTTCATCACACAGTATTCCTTCCTCCTGGCGATAAGGATATCCACCCCGGTCGACACCTCGATCGTGTCCACCCTGGGGCCGATATTCACGATGTTCTTCGCTTTCTTCTTCGTCAGGGAGCCAATCACAGCCAAGAAAGCTCTCGGGGTGGGGGTCAGTCTGTTCGGCATCATATTCCTGATACTCAATTCCGCGCATCAGGCTTCCGGGGTCGAGGCCACAAGGCCGATGGGCTATGTGCTGCTGCTTGTCAACAGCCTTAGCTTCTCGCTGTATCTGGGTGCCTTCAGGCCGCTGATCCGGAAATACAGTGTGGTCACCTTCATGAAGTGGATGTTCCTGTTCTCCCTGCTGATGTCGCTGCCGTTCTCCACCGGCGACCTTCTGCACACGGACTACAGCGCGATCAGCGGAAAACTCCTTTCGGAAATCCTGTTCCTGGTGGTCTGCGCCACCTTCATCTCATATTTCCTGATCCCTTACGGACAGAAGACAGTCCGACCGACCCTTGTGGCGATGTATGCCTACGTTCAGCCGGTGATCGCCGTGGTCATCAGCATCTCATGCGGGATGGACTCACTGACCTGGAGAAAGGCAGCAGCCATCGCTCTCGTGTTCTCGGGAGTGGCCATCGTCAACAGGAGCCGCGCCGCCGGCACAGCCCCGGCGGAAACGGATGAAAAAGAAACCAGACAATCATAACTGAATATGGAAAAGACAGTCATCACGGTTGTAGGAAAAGACACTACCGGCATCATCGCCCGAAGCAGCACCTACCTGTACACACACAACATCAACATCCTCGACATAGCGCAGACGGTGCTGGACGGGATATTCAACATGATGATGATCGTGGACGTGTCCGGGATGGACATCAGCTACGAGGAACTTGTTCAGGAACTCAGGAATCTCGCCACGGAGATCGGTGTCGACATCAGATGCCAAAGGGAGGAGATTTTCGACATGATGCACAGAATCTGACAATTCAAGGAATCCAGGAAGCCATGCTGAACATCAAGGAAGTCTTTGAGACAACGAATATGATCGAGCACGACAATCTCGACGTGCGCACGGTCACAATGGGCATCAGCCTCTTCGACTGCGCCGACAGGACTGTCGGGGAGACCTGCTCGAGGATTGAGGAAAAAATCAGGAAATATGCCGGCAGACTTGCTGCCACTGCCGATGACATCGCAGCCGAGTTCGGAATTCCGATCGTCAACAAGAGAATCTCGATCACCCCTGTCTCCCTGATAGGAGCATCATGCTGCAGGACGCCGGAGGATTACGTGACCATCTGCAAGATGCTGGACCGTGTGGCCAAGGATCTCGGATGCAACTTCCTGGGAGGCTATTCCGCAGTCGTGTCAAAGGGAATCACCGAAAGTGACAGATTGCTGATAGAGAGCATTCCGGAGGCCCTTGCCGTGACCGACAACATCTGCGCAAGCGTCAATGTAGGTTCCACGAAGACCGGCATCAACATGGATGCCGTGAAACTGATGGGAGAAACCGTCAAGAAGACTGCCCGCAGGACAGCCGACAGGGAGTGCATAGGTTGCGCCAAACTTGTGGTGCTCTGCAATGCTCCGGATGACAACCCTTTCATGGCCGGTGCCTTCCTCGGCATCACCCAGGGTGACGCAGTCATCAATGTCGGAGTCTCCGGTCCCGGAGTCGTTAAGGCGGCCCTCGACAAATGCCACGGAGCCGATTTCCAGGTCCTCTGCGACACGATCAAGAAGACTGCCTTCAAGATTACCAGAGTCGGTCAGATGGTTGCCCAGGAAGCGGCATCAAGGCTAGGGGTCCAGTTCGGGATCATCGATCTCTCCCTCGCCCCCACCCCGGCCATCGGAGACAGTGTGGCTGACATCATCGAAGCGATGGGCATCGAGAAATGCGGAGCACCGGGTACGACCGCTGCGCTCGCCCTTCTCAACGACCAGGTCAAGAAAGGCGGAGTGATGGCCTCATCCTACGTGGGCGGCCTCAGCGGCGCCTTCATTCCGGTCAGCGAGGACGCAGGGATGATCGCGGCTGCAGAATGCGGAGCCCTCACAATAGAAAAACTGGAGGCGATGACCTGCGTCTGCTCGGTAGGCCTGGACATGATAGCAGTTCCTGGTTCCACGACTGCCGCGACGATCTCCGGCATCATCGCCGACGAAGCTGCCATCGGAATGGTCAACCAGAAGACGACGGCTGTCAGGATCCTTCCCGTAGAGGGCAAGGACGTGGGAGAAAGCATCGAACTGGGCGGACTCCTGGGCACGGCTCCTGTCATGAAAGTCAACAACTGGAGCTGCGAGGAGTTCATTTCCAGAGCCGGAAGCATCCCTGCTCCTATCCACTCTTTCAAGAACTGACAATTCTTATCATTAACCCAAAATTATCATTACAATGAAAACCAATCTATTCAAAAGCATCGCAATTGCTGCGATTCTTGTGGGATCGACTGCCTGCGGCAGTGCTCCCGCTTACTTCGTAGGCAGCCTTACCGATGCTCTCGACGATTCCGCATGGGAGTCTTCAGCCTGGATTTCAGCTCCTGACGCCCAGGTGGTCACAGGAACCATTTATGACGGAACCCGTTCAGCCGACGGAGCCAGCTGGTTCGTGGCAACGGTCAGGAATGGTGGCAAAGTTGCTTCTGCAAAATGGATGACCACAGGTCTGGGAGTCTATGAACTCTATCTCAACGGCCAGGTGGTCGGAGAGGAGATTCTCAAGCCGGGTTTCACACACTACGGGAAGACCAAGCGCTCATTCACCTACGATGTCACAGACGCCATCAACTCAGCTTCCGGCGCCGAGAACGTCCTTGCAGTCCAGGTTACCCCGGGCTGGTGGGCTGACAAGATAATCACTCCAGCAGGTCACGAAGGAATGATAGGAAAGAAGGTCGCTTTCCGTGGAGTCCTTGAACTCACCTATGCTGACGGCAGCAAGGAACTCTTCGGAACCGACACCGAGAACTGGAAGGCAGGAATCGCCGGACCGGTCAAGCATGCTGCAATCTTCGACGGAGAGGACTACGATGCCCGCGAACTTCCGGGATACGCCTGCACCGACAGACTCGGCGTCCCTGAGATCAACAACGAATTCAACGGAGAAATCCTTCCTACCTGCGGAGCAGAGATCTACCTCCGCAAGGACATCGCTCTCAAGCCTGTCAAGGCATACGTCTGGAAGGACGTCGAGGGCGCAACCGAGGATGCCTACGGCAAGGTTGTGATCAGCAGGGAATATGCCGCCGGAGAGCCGATGACCATCGCGCCGGGCGAGACCCTGGTTGTGGATTTCGGACAGAATGCCGCAGCAGTTCCTTCATTCGTGTTCAACGCCAAGGAGGGCACCGTTCTCACCTGCCTGCCTTCAGAGCTTCTGAATGACGGCAACGGAGCAAAGAGCCGCGGCATGGACGGCCCTGAGGGGAGCTGCCACAGGCTCAACCTCCGCATTCCGCAGACCGGAATGATTCTGAACTACACCTTCGCCGAAAGCAAGAAGCCGGTTGCATTCACTCCGACCTGCACTTTCTTCGGCTACAGGCTGGTTTCCATCACCGCCACCGATGAGGTCACGATCGATTCGATCGAGTCCATCCCTGTCACTTCCATCTCAAAGGGAATCGAGACCGGTACCATCACAACAGGAAACGAACTGGTCAACAGACTCATCTCGAACACCGTCTGGGGCCAGCGTTCGAACTACCTTTCAGTCACCACCGACTGTCCTCAGCGCAACGAGCGTCTGGGCTGGACAGCCGACACCCAGGTCTTCACCGAGACCGGAAGCTTCTTCGCCAACACCTCATCCTTCTTCCACAAGTGGATGCGTGACATGCGCGACACCCAGACCGAGCTGGGCGGCTTCCCTGGTGTAGCTCCTCAGGCACAGTACGGCGCAGATCCTACATCCATGATGCGTCTTGGCTGGGCCGATGCAGGAATCATCGTTCCATGGACCATCTGGAAGCAGTTCGGAGACACCGGTATCGTCGACGAGAACTGGGAGTCGATGGATCTCTTCATGAACCACATCAACGACAACAAGTACGACCACATTGCACTCAGTGCAGAGAACGGCAACTACCAGTGGGCAGACTGGCTCAGCTATGAGCCTCTCGAGAGCTGCTCCGGAAGCGCTTTCGGCCACGACAAGAAAGGCAAGTGGGGTCCGCTTCCTGAGGCCATCGAGTACTGGAACTATCTCAGTGCATCATATTGGGTGATCGATGCCGGAATGATGCGCGACATGGCAGCCGCCACCGGACGTGACGCCGCCAGATACCAGGCAATGGTCGACAATGCAAAGGCTTACATCAGGGAGAGGTTCTTCAACGCCAACGGCGAGTTCAAGACCGCAATCCTGAACACGATGCAGACACCTGCCCTCTTCGCACTGAAGAACAACATATTAGAAGGTGAAGCCAAGGAGGCCATGATCGCCCGCCTGCGCGAGAATTTCGCCCAGCACGGAAACTGCCTCCAGACAGGTTTCCTCGGCACATCCATCCTGATGGGCACTCTGACCGACAACGGTATGGTTGACATCGCCTACGAGCTCCTCTTCCAGCGCAAGAATCCAAGCTGGCTCTACTCTGTCGACAATGGCGCGACCACCATCTGGGAGCGTTGGAACAGCTACATGATCGAGAACGGCATGGGACCTCGCGGAATGAACAGTTTCAACCACTACGCCTACGGATGTGTCTGTGAATGGATCTGGGAAACAGCAGCAGGTATCTCATCCGATCCTGCAGCCCCTGGTTTCAAGCACATCATCATGAAGCCTGTTCCGGACAAGAGACTCGGCACCATGGATGCCGAATACAAGTCCGCAGCCGGTGTAATCAAGAGCAGCTGGAAATATGAGGGCGACAAGTGGATCTGGAATTTCACCATTCCTGAAGGCGCCACAGCAACCGTCACTCTCCCTGGCGAGACTGAATCCAAGGACTACGAGGCAGGTTCATACACAGTCGAAATGTAAGTTCACTGCCTTCTGACAGTTTTGAGGGTGACTGATCGTCTTATGACTTTTGACGGACAGTCACTCTCTTCTTTATATTCAGATGACTTTGGTGTAGACGCGGGCACGCTTGATCAGGGTATGCTTCATCTTGCCCCAGAGATTCTGGACATTGAAGTTGTCCTCCAGTTCGCGAGTGCTCTCGACGTATCTGATCCGGTTCTTCTGCAGCCCCTGGGCAATCTTTCCCATGATCATGGCATTGACACCCTTGCTGCGGTAGTCGTCACGTATCGCGATCAGAAGGGCATCGACAGTGTCATTGCAACGGAGAGCCTTCAGGATGTGGAACCAGCCGAATGGGAAGATCTTCCCTCCGGCTTTCTGCATGGCCTTGGAGAACGAAGGCATAGCAACTCCGAAACCCACAACCTCGTCGTCAGCATTGACGATCACGGAAAAAAAGTCGGTCATCAGGTTCGGGAAAAACTGGCGCTTGAGATCATCGCACTGGCCGGGAGACAGTTCGGAGAAGCCGTGCAGGGAGGAATATGCCTGGTTCAGGACCTCGAATATTCCGTCAGCATATTTGGTCAGAATCTCCTTCTTGTTCCTGTACTTTCCCTCATGGATGTCATACCTCTCTTCCACGAGTTCAGCATACTTGCTGTACCTGCTCAAGTCCTCCGGGACCTCGATCAGATATTCGACATAATCATTGCCGCGTGAGAAACCTGACTGAAGGATGCGCTGCTCGTAATATGGGAAATTGTACTTGCCGTAGGCAGTGGGCAGCTTGTCGAAGCCGTCCACCAGTATGCCTGAGATGTCGAACTCCAGAAAGCCGACAGGACCTTCCAGCATCTCCATACCCTTGTCTGAGGCATAGTCCCTGACTGCGGCCATCAATGAGTCAACAACATCCTGGGAATCGATGAAATCAAGCCAGCCGAAACGGCATATCTTCTTGGAAATCTTTTCGTTGTAGCGATGATTGATGATAGCCGCCACCCTGCCGACAACATTTCCGTCCAGGTCTTTGGCCAACCAGTACTTTCCCTCGCAGACCTCAAAAGCGGCATTTTTGCCGGGCGTCAAGGTGTCCATCTCCATGGACTCGAACTGAGGAACATAGTATGGATTCCCTTTATAAAGCTGGTTAGGGAAATGGACAAAACTTCTGAGATCCTTTCTGGTCTTTACTGGTTCAATAATAGTCACAATAGCAAAAGCTTGTATTCAGCGCACCAAATATAATCACTTTTTCCGAAAAGACAATACGGCTTAAAAGTTCGGTTTCAGCCGGCATGCATCAGTATCCTGCCTGGTCTACGTACTGGAAGCGAAAAGCCTCCTGCAGACCGGCACCTGTTCAGTGCATGAAGTCTGCGAGAGGCTTGGTTTCGACAACGGCTCATTCTTCAACAGATGGTTCCGAAGAATGGCCGGAATCAGCCCGGGACGATTCATCAGGCAGAGCGAAGAATGAATGCGTCCCGGGAGACTTGAATGCTAGTTTGCGAATTCAGGAAGGCTGAGCAGTCCTGAAGGATAAAGGACATAGTCCTCGGTGTTGTTGGCCACGAAGTGCTCCGGACCGATTGCCCACTGATGAGCAGGAGCGAGGTGGAACGGACCGAAGGTGTTTCTTCTGGTCAGCACGACATCGAGCCAGAGGTCGCCGTCACCCTGCGGCACATCCTGTACGAACGGAGGGAAGGCCAGCATATTCACAGCCTCTCCCCTTCTGACCTTGACACAGGCGCCTTCGAAGGAAGCTGTCCTGACTGATGCTGCGCTCACCGGTCCCATGTTGTAGGAAATCGTTCCGCTGTAGAATGGAAGGCCCTGGGCTGCCGCATCGCCGACCCTGAGTGTTGCAGGAAGCGTGGTTACAGCTGTCTTCGAACCGGAGAGACTGACACCGAAATCACCGATGAGATAGATGTTCTCGAGATTCTTGTCTTCAGTGAAGACGGTCTTGAGGGTCACGACATTCCTGCCTTTCTTCAGGAGGGCAGGGTCAAGGGCGATCTTGTCATAGCATGGATCGATCCACCAGAGGTCGGTAGCGGTGTCGAGAAGAGTTCCGTTGACCTTGACCTCGAAATCATCAGCAGACTCTACGCATAGGAAGAGTTCTCCCTCAGGAAGTACATCCACATTGAAGTCATAGGTGAGTTCGACGTCGCCGTAGGAAGGCTTGGAATCACCGACGAACTTCTCGAAGAACCACGGCTGGAGCATGTCGCCACCGCGGAACTTCAGGCCGAAATGCTTGCGGATCTCCCTGTCGGCGAGAAGCACATCCATCCTCCTGTCGGACTTGAGGCCTTCAGCCTTGAAGGTGACCATGTCAAGAGGGAGCACGTTCGGCTCATTGAGAGCGTAGGCATATTCCCTGTCTTCGGCCTTCGAATATTCCGCATCCCGGGCCGCAGGAACCTGCTGGGTGGTTACAGGAGCGGCGGAGACGACATAGACATATTCCTGAAGAGGAGCGAAGTCAAGCACGAGGGAAGTAGCTGACTCGGCGGAAGTGTTGCCGACCGAATAGACCTGTCCTGTACGGCAGTCCCAGAGGGAAACCTCGCCGACAGCAGGAAGGGTGACTTTAACATCGTCGAACGACTCTTTGGAGCTCATGCTCATCATCACATAAGTAGTCCTGTCGCCATCCTTCCTGACGGTGCAGTAGATTGCAGGAAGACTCTCTCCCGTGGCTGAGACTATTCCTGCCATCCTGGAAACGACGGCATCGACAGAGGCCACGATGGAAGAGGCTGTGAAGTCGGCATGGGAAGCCGAAGCCGCGAAGAAGTCGGCAGCCTCCGAAGAAGCCTGCACATCGACCATCGAAGGAGCATCGCCGGCAAGGACGATCTTTCCGCCCTTTGCGGCAAAATCTTTCAGGAGATCCAGAGTCGAAGTGCGGATAGTGGCCATGTTGCCGACAAGGACAGCCTTGTAGGCCATCTTGCCCACCTTGAGCACTGCATTGCCATCGGAATCACGGCCGACGGAAGCGAGGCGGCTGAGAATGTCCTCATCGCCATAGTCGAAATCGATCTGGGCACCTGCGAGCCAGTGGAAGAGATTCCTGTAGCCGTCCTCGATCGCATTCATCGAAGCCGACCTCGGAGAGAGCCCATTGAAGGAATCGACGGAAATCTGCGCGAAGACGCTCTCGATAGGGCTGACGACCAGGAGATCGCAGACCGGCTCGCCCTGGGCGATGAGAAGCCCGAGACGGGAATAGTAGTCCTCCACGAACTTGAAGTCCTTGTACCATCCGGACTGGAAACTGATGGAAGCCGGATAGTCACGCTTGGCCTCTCCTTCCATCGTGTACCAGGAAAGATGAGGGCAACGCAGATTCACGCCGAAGAGAGCCTGCCAGTCGCCGGCATCCTTGTAATCCTCGAAACTCATCTGCCAGCCGGAGCAGCCGTAGAGTTCGGAAAGGATCATCTTCTTGCCTGTCTGACGGGCAACGGATGAAACCTGCTTTGCAGCCCAGTAGGTACGGCTGTACTGAGTGAGATTGTCGATGCCAGGAATATCCTGATGCTCATAATCCCTCATCAGAGAACCTTGGCAAACAACCTGGGAGGTAAGGTTGTCCTCATGCAGGAAATGGCCGGTGTAGGCAATCCCATGGTCCTTGCACCACTTTTCCTGAGGCTCGACGAAATTTTCCAGGAAGAGTTCCTGGGCGAGCTCGACATAATTCCATTTCGCCTTGTCATAGATGTTTCCGTCAGGATGCAGGAATATGCGCGGAAGGTCATCGAGGATATCACCTCCGAAGCGGGCGGCATATTCATCAGGCATCGAGGCTGTCCATGAAATGCTTGCGCCTCCGTTCAGGATCTGTCCGCGGTGAGGTTCGTCAGTGAATATGCCGGTGATCGTCGTGCCGATCCTGTCGCCGCAATTCTTCTGATAGGCGTCATGAGTCAGGGAGATGAAGTAGTCGGTTGCCTCACGGTTCATCTCATCGACCATCGTGTAGCCATTGTAGAAGTTGCTGCGGCCGCATTCCTTGACATAAAAGGCCAGCACCGTCTCACCCTTGGAAGCCATCGCCTCATCCACCGAATGAACTCTCTGAAGGTCGGTGTAGGATGAGCCGTCAAGATTGCAGGTGAAGACAGCGGCGAGAGTGTCGGCAAGAACCATGTCCGCAGACTTCGGAAAGGTGGTCATGTCCATGGTGTGCAGCCTGTACTCCGGCTTCATCGTCACATAGCCTCCGGCAGTTCCGGAAGGCCATCTGTCCTCGTCGTAGAGGTAGTTGATCATTCCCTCGGCAGTGCCTGCATCGGCAACGGCATTGATCAGGTCGAACCACTCTTCACCGAGATATTCAGTGGCGAGACCCACTCTCGAATGCATGAAATAGCCGCCGAAGCCCATGTCCTTCATCACGCCCACCTGACGGATGAGTTCATCCTTGTCAAGTTTGCCGTTCCAGGACCAGAAAGGCTTGCCCCTCCATTCGTTGGAAGGATTGGAGAACTGAGCGACCAGTTCACTGTCACTCAACCTGTTGTCTGCACTCCTGTCTGAGCAGGAGACTGCCGCGACGAGCAGCAGGGATGCCGCGATCGGCATGAATAGATTCCCGTGTCTTGTCATAATATCAATTGGTATCAGTTTTATATGTCACTTCATGAGTGCATTCTATTGGAACAGTACGCGCACCCTGTCGCTGTCCATGCATTTCATCAGACCGGGAACAGGCTCGAGATCCTCCAGAGTCCATTCCGGCGACTCGCCTCTGATTCCCAGCATCACAGGGCCGGCATAGTATCTCCGGCAACCGTTCCATTCGTCCGACCTCAGAGGGAGGTCGAAATCGAGCCTGACCACATCCCCGCTGACAAAGTTCCGGGCGATGGCGTACATTCCGCCAACCTCCTCCGGAGTGATGACTTCTCCGTTGAGCTGGATGGTGAGATTGTCTGCCCATGGAAGCACAGGAAGCATCAAGGTATCCACTCCCCTGTCGTTCCTGAAGAACTTCAAGGTGACGGTCCCGCTGTCGGGATATTCAGTGCGCTGCTCGACCTGCAGATCCTCCGCGCAAAGGGCTCCGGCCCTGAAGAAAGGCACGTACAGTGTGTTTCCCTTCGACATCCATGAATATTCAGCCATCCTCGAAAGGCCTTCCGCGCCGCGCATCGTGCAGCACCAATGAGCTTCAGGGATCACGACGGAAAGGAAAGGATTGGCCTCTGAAGGGCAGCTGTCACAGCCGAAACCGCCGTTGGAACGCTGGGCATGACCGATGGCATTGACCTCGATCAGTTCAGCCATATCCCTGAAAGAAGGATCCATCGTAGCCTTCCAGAGATCCATGGCGACAATGTAGCTGTCCACTATGGCGCACGGTTCAGTCCAGGAATCCGGACGGCCGAACCAGTTCAGATTGGCGTAGCAGCAGGTCATCCCCTCGCTGACATAGATCTGCCAGCGTTCGAGGGTCTCATCGAGGAGTGATTCATCACCTGTAAGACGGGCATACTTGACAAGGCCCCTGAGCGCCGAAAGGGTGGCATGCGTCTGGGCCTGTATTCCGGTCAGGTCGACTTCCAGGAAACGGGCAACCATTTCATCCAGTGTCTGACGGATTGCCTTGGAAGGGATGAACTCATAGGCATCGATCAGACCGGCCATGCCGATGAAGACACAGCCGATGTCGGTGGAAAGAATCCAGTTCCCTACCTGACCGGCAATCGAGCCGGAAGCCTCGCCACCCTGATTCGTACGTTCTTCTGGCGCTATCGGATAGGTGGAGTAAAGACCCTTGTTGACGACGAAGAGGTTTTCGGCGACAGACCTGACAACTTCCAGTACAGACTCGTCTCCGGTCTTGCGGTAGTACTCGCACAAGCCTCTCAGAAGCCATCCGTGACCGGATAGCTGCTGCTCATTGATGGACGGGGAATAGTCCGGGCCGAGGTAGCCCTTCGGATTCAGATACGCAGGAAGGCTGTCTATCAGCATCGGCAGAAGAGTTGTCTCCTGATGGATGGCCTCAGAATCCATTGTCAGACCCAGTATGGTCCGTCCCACGAAGTCTCCGGGCCAGTTCTTGTCTTCGAAAACCTGAGGTGGCTGGTAGATGTCGTCCTGCAACCGTGCAAGATTGGACTGTATCCTTTGTGCCAGAGGTCCGGAAACCACTACTTCGGACGCAGGGAAAGACGACAGCCCCTGCTCTTCACAAGTGCAGGCGGACATCAGGATAGCTGCAAGCAGCAGGGAAAATTTATGTTTCATAATGGTAAATAATTTATTTTCAGAGCATTTCCGAAAGAATCGCGACAATCTGGCCGCTTTCAAGGAGAAAACCGTCATGGCCGAAAACAGAAGTGATGACCCTGAAATCCGCCCCTGGAATCAGACTCGCCCATTCTTTCATGCACCGTGCCGGGAACAGACAGTCAGAGTCGATGCCGATCACCGTTGTGGCAGCCTTGATGCGGGAGAGGGCCGCTTCGACACCGCCTCGCCCACGCCCCGTGTTGTGAGTGTCCAGGACATTGCACAGAGACCAGTAGGAATAGGCATCGTAGCGCTTGGCCAGTTTCTCTCCCTGATACCTTTCATAGGAAGCGGCACGGGTGGCCACGAGAGTGTCAGGATCCGCTTCGGACTGTGTCTTCACAAAGCCATCATAACTTCTGTACGAAATCAGAGCCTGGGCTCGGGCGCACATCAGGCCTTTCTTGCCTCCATCCAGCGAATCGGACCCTCGGAAGGTCTGATCGGCCTCCAGAGCCATTCTCTGCGCTTCACAGGAAGCAGACAGCCAGGCCGAGACCCTGACATCAGTTGCAATCAGAGCAGCCTTGCCGATCACATCCGGCTCGGTGACAAGCCATTCTGAGGCATGGAATCCTCCTATGGAACTGCCTATCAGTAGGTCTACCCTGTCTATTCCGAGATGGCGGCGCACGATGCTGAAGACAGAGACCGTGTCCCTGATCGTGAAGGCAGGGAAGGAGAACCTGTAGGGTCTGCCGGTCGAAGGATCGACCGAGGCTGGCCCCGATGTGCCGTAGGGCGTTCCCAGCATATTGACGCAGACTATGAAATACCTGTCTGTGTCGAAGAACTTCGAAGGACCGACAAGCTGAGGCCACCAGTCCTCGGGATTCGAGTTGGCAGTCAAGGCATGACAGATCCAGATGACCTTTTCCTTCCCTGAATATTCAGGTTTGGAGGTGTGATAGACAATTTCGAGCCCTTCGATCCTTCCTCCCATTTCAAACTCGAAAGGGCTTTCCATTCTGATATGATTCTCAATCATTTCTTGTCGGATACATTATCATGTTCAAACGGGGAATCTCACTTCTCCACAATCCTGATGTGCCACAGAAGCGAACTTCTCGGCGAGTCCAGGTGCAGTTCGATCCCGTCTGAGAGTTCCTTGCCGGAGACAGTCCTGACAACATCCGTGTCATCGTCGGAGAGGGTGTAGTCGGCATCCGTCCTCACGAAAGGAAGTTTCACGGTGCAAGTCCCGGCTTCGCAGGTCTCGCCTCTGAATCCCAGAAGAATTCCCTCACAGGTCTGTGGATCGTTGTAGGCAAACACAGTCCAGAGCGAGGTGTCGTCACAGCCATGCCATGGGGTCAGTTCGAAGAAATCCTTTACGAGCAGATGGCTGTTGGCCTTCCAGATCGAACGGTTCCTGCGGTAGACGTCCATGTCAAGCTTCGTGTTGTGCGTAAATGCGGCTCCTGCGTTCCAGACAGGAAGAAGAGAAGCCCTGGTTATGTAAAGGTCGGGAGCCACAGAACTGCGGTCAAGCTGTCCCACGGTCTCCTTTGTGGAAGAGCCATGGAAAGGCACCCATTTGTTGAATCCTGCACTCTGCTGAAGGCGCATCGGGATTGTGGTCCTGTCATAGTCGGAACGCATGAAAGGAATGCTCCTGCGAAGTGACTCGATGTCATTGCGTCCGCCTCCGGAAGCGCAGGAATCGAGGAAGGTGCACTTGCCATGCCTGCGGCAGAACTCCAGGATGCCGTCCCAGAGCGCATAGTGCCCCTGGATGCACTTGTTCTCATTTATACCCTGGCGCGGAAGGCCGTATTTCTCCTCATCCCTGGAATCGAGAATCTTCCAGGCTGCGGCAGGGTCGGAGTTGTTGTCCTCGCGGTAGAGGTCGACATCATTCATCTCCATCATCCTGGTGATTCTTCCGAGTGTCCAGGCAAGACACTCCGGATCACCGATATTGGAGGTTATGCAATGCGGGGTTTCGATCCCCCATTCGCTCTTGTAGCCATAATTCCTGCAGAGATTCGGAACGTCGGTGACCCGCTCTGGCTCGAACCAGACCAGAACCTTCATGCCAAGGGCATGGCAGGCTTCGTTGGACTCCCTGAAAGTGTTGTCCGGCCACTTGACCGGATCCAGTTCCCACGAACCGGTGGTAGCCCACCAGTTGCCGTCGAAAGGAACGGAATTGCCTGCAGGATCCGAATACCAGCCGGCATCGAACCATCTGAAATCAGGGATGAAGTCTTCACGGACAAGGTATGAAAGGGTCCTCTGCCAGGTATAGTAGGTCTCGGAAATCGAACCGTCAGTGTTCGGAAGACCGGTGTCGGAAGCAAAGCAGGTTGTGCAGAAAGGCTGCAGTTCATTGCCCTGAGCATCGGCCTTAGGAAGATTGTGCTTCATGAACCAGGCCCTCCACTTGTTGACGCTGACATTCTCGTCGCGGCTCTCATAGTCCATCATCACGACAAGTCCGGTGCGGATCTTCTCACCAGGAAGAAGCACGCCTTTCAGGCCGAGGTTGGTCTGCGCTGTGACAGTGGTGACCTTGCCCTTGGCCGAGAACTTTGCCTCCCAGGTCCCGGCCCATCCCAGAGCGATTCTGGTGCCGGAATTCCCGTGGACCAGATCGAAATAAGGGAATACGATGTGGGTAGCCCTGCCTTCGGTCGAAGTGAAGGTCACATCCTCCTTCAGAAGATCCCTGGAATACTGGGTGTAATAGTTGACATGGTCTCCGAGACAGCCCCTGAGGACGGGAGAAGAGCCCTTGAAGGTAGTCTTGAGGGCATATACATCCTCCAGCACCTTCGACGGCCTGTCACCCACATTCTCGAACCACACGGTGTACTCGCTCTGGTCGAACTCGGGATGTTCCGCCCGGACGACGCTGACTTTCAGAGTCCCGTCAATCGTTCCCTCATAGCCTTTGTAGACTTTGCCTCCGTACTTGAATTCATAAGGCAGGCCATTGCCGGCACCGTAAAGACTGAGACTGAAGACAGTCAGAGAAACCAGCGAAAAGAGTGTTCTTGCAATCCGATTCATATTCAAAGATTTTTGTGTTCTACTTGTAGATTCTGCGGACAAGATCCAGTTTCCGGCCATAAGGCGGTTTGAGAAGGTCGAAGTTCAGCCATGAAGACTTGAAGAGTATGGATTTCATGTGTGAGAAGGTCTCGAAACCGGTCAGGCCATGGTAGGCTCCCATTCCGGAATTGCCGACTCCGCCGAAAGGCATGTTCTCGTTGCCCAGATGCATGATCGTCTCATTGACACAGCCTCCGCCGAACGACACCTCGGAAAGGACTTTTCTCTTCTGCGCTCCAGAGCGGGTGAAGAGATAGAGGGCGAGAGGTTTCTCCCCGGCCCTGACCCTTGCAATCACTTCGGAATCGAGGTCTTCATATTCAATGACAGGAAGGACAGGTCCGAATATTTCCTCCTGCATTGCGGCGGCATCCCAGGTGCAGCCGTCAAGGACTGTCGGCGCGATGTATTTCGTCGCCTCATCCGAGCCGCCGCCGATGACTGTCCTCACGGTAGGATCACCCTCCTGCGGGATGAGTCCCCTGATCCTCTCCCAGTGGCGCCCGGTTGCAATCAGAGTCATTCCGGAAGGTCTTGAGGAAGTGTCTCCATAGAAGTCGGAGATGACTTCCTTCATGGTTTCGATGAATTCCTTGTGGACACTCCTGTGGACCAGCACATAATCAGGCGCGACGCAGGTCTGTCCGGCGTTGATGAACTTGCCCTTGGCTATCCTTTCACAGGCAAGACGGACATTGGCGCTCTCGCAGACGATGGCCGGACTCTTGCCGCCGAGCTCCAGAGTGACCGGAGTGAGATGCTTCGCGGCGGCCTCCATCACGATTTTCCCGACCCGCGGACTGCCGGTGAAGAAGATGTAGTCGAAACGGCGCCCTAGCATCTCGTCGTTGCTGACAGAGTCAGGAATGACCTCGACGACATCCTCGGTGAAAGCCTCGGAAAGGAGCTTCGCAATGACGCGGGAAACCTCCGGAGTCTGTCTGGAGCATTTGACGGTCACAGTGTTGCCCGCAGCGAGAGCAATGGCAAGAGGAGCGACCGTCAGCTGCAGAGGGTAGTTGAAAGGACCGATGACCAGGACCTTGCCGTATGGCTCGGGAATCACCTTGCTCTGACCCGGCCAGAGCACCATCGGAGTGGAAGCCGGACGGGGTTCCATCCATCGGCGCAGATGCTTGCGGATGTAGCGTATCCCGTTGTACAGGAAGCCTATTTCAGTGGTATAGGTCTCGAACCTGCCCTTCCCGAAGTCTTTGTCGAAAGCCTCGAAAAGTTCATTCTCATGGCGGCGCAGCGAGTCGCGCAGCGAATCGAGCCGGCGGAGTCTGAGACCATATTCGGAGTCCTTTTCATCGATTTCGCGGCCGGCGAGGCTCATTGCGACGATGAACTGGGCAAGGATGTAGGTGGACATCACCCAGAAGCCGTGGTACGGCAGACGGAAATCAGTGAAATGCGCGGCGGCGACCATGCAGTCGGAGACGGCGAAAATCATGAAGCCAAGGGCTGTCATGGCATATTTCCAGGACTTGTACCTCCAGGCAGCCATCAGCGAAGCATGGATGAGGAAAGCGAAGGCGCATGAATATGCCGTCACGCAGATTCCCATGAATCCGGCCACTTTGAATATGGAGGCAAGACTGACCACTCCAAGGACGATCAGGACAAGAATGACAAGTGAGACAAGCTTCTCCAGGCCGGTCCTTCCCCTGAACGGGAAGGGTATCGTGCAGTAGTAGAGAACATGGCCAGCGAAGAAGGCTCCCATCCCGGCAAGAAAACAGCCTCCTGAAGGAAACATCAGAAGGATGTCCCCCGCGCAGCCGAAGAGAAGGGCTGCAACGAGAGTGCAGTGTCTCGAGGTGAAGACGGTCTTCCTCTTCAGAAGCAGCATGATGTTCACTGCCAGCGAGGACATCAGGAGGGGTTTTGCAATCAGATGAAGGACTTCCGGACCGGTCAGATTGCCGATCAGGTCGAGCACTGTAGCCAAGGCAAAGAAGCCAAAAGCCAAGGCAAGAGGGAGAGAGCCTCCCCTGTCGATGCTGTCATTTCTTTTCATAGTCATTATCTTGTCTGAACCGTATCGAACACAACTCTTCCGCAGGACGGCAAGACCTTCCAGACACAGTCTCCGGACTGCTCGAAGCTGCCCTTGATGAGTCTGACTGAATATGCGAACCCATATTCAGAAGCCTCCATCGCCTTAGGGGAAACCGTCCCGAACGGAAGGGATGCTGCCGGGTCTGTGTTCAAGGCAAGTTCCCACTTCCCTTTCGAAAAAGGGATACCGACCACGATCCGGTCTTCCTTCAGCACGATGCGGATCCTGCCCACAAGAGTCCTGCCTTTGATGACAAGTGTCGATTTCCCCCTTCTGATCACCTTCGGATCTGCAATGGCCAGGGTCTTCCCTTCGGAAACCACTCTCAGGCCGGCCGACACATCTTTCGAACTCCACAGATAACCGTCCACGAGGGGCAAGGTCGTGAACCTGCAGTCAGTCGTCGTACCGGCACGGTCATAATAGTCGCTTTTCTTCCTTTCATCGAAGAAATGGATGTCCCTGAACCGGAAATCCGCACCATCCCAGAACAGATTTGCCCTGTAGAACCTGCTGTCATACCAGATGGACCTCTTCGCCGATTTCAGGAAATCATCACCGGCTACGACGGAAGTCGCCGGAGTAAGTTTGAAATTGTCCCTGAACCACCGTCCGCACTCAGACAGGGTCGCCTCGACAAGCAAGCCCTCGTCAATCATCTTTCTGATGGCCGGGATCTGATACTCGTACCCCTCACGCATCCTGTCCCACATGAAAGAGTTCTCCTGACCGGCCTGTATGTAGTTGAAAGCCAGGCACTCACCCTTCGCAATCATCTCCAGGTACCAGTCCACCCAGCCGGGAACGGAGCCTCCCATCCCGTTGCCTGCACCCACAGGCTCAAGAGTGACCACACCCTGGCTCTGGCTTCCTATTCCGTTGTCATACTGATAGACAGGATCGCTGCCCAGCATCCTGAAGACAGGTACGGGAATCTGGCCATCCTCTGTCTGGGCAGGCATGAATGCATTGACCTTGCTCGGATAGTAGGCCTGGTTCCAATAGCCTCCCCAGAGGGTGTATCCATCCGTACCGTACTGGTCACGGCACATGCAGGAGGCCTCGATTCCATACTCCCGCTGCATGTAGTCCAGGGTAAAGGCATCGATGTACCAGGAACCTACGGACTTGGGATAATAACCGAATATCTCGCGGAACTTCTCCATGTAGACATCGACAAGGAGTTTCCTTTCCTCCTGGGAGTAGCCTGTAGAAAAGCCTACATCGGCATGCCAGTCCCAAGGATAGACACCGCGCCACTGAAGGCCGGCTGCTTCGACATGTGGCTGGGTGATCTCCCACCAGGCCCCGATTTCGCTTCCCTCCCTCAGCCTTACCTTCAGCAGATACTGGTAACGCGGATCGATCATCGCATCGTACTGCAGGAGGAAGGTACCCTTCAGGCCGTACGTGTTCAAAAGGCTCAGCTGATTGGCTGTGCAACGGTAGAGTTCTTCCTCCATTCCGTCACCGATCCTCGGTTCGGTCAGCCTGACGAAATTGACGATGTTGATGAATCTGGGGGCATCCTTTGACCCGGCGTACATCGCGCAGGCGCAAGCAAGGACTGCCATAAGGGTAGCAAATGTCTTTTTCATTGAAATCACGGAATTCTTTCGTTCAATCCGTAAAATTAGTTAATTTTATAGACTTTCGGAAGAAAAGCCTGTAACCATAACCACATACCATGAACAAAAGAATCATTTGCCGTTCCCTGCTGGCGGCCTGCGCGGCACTGACCCTCTCTCTCACATCCCTCGATGCGCAAAATCCGATTTCTCCGATGGGTGTGTACATAGCAGACCCCTCTGCCAGAGTTGCCCCGGACGGACGCCTGTACATCTACGGCTCGAGAGACGAGTCGGACAAGTACTACTGCTCGGACCTTCACGACCTGCTTTCCACCAGCGACCTGCGCACATGGAGGCATGACAGGGGCATATTCAGATGGGGAACCACCCTGTACGCGCCTGACGCGATATTCAAAGATTCCAGGACATACCTCTATTTCGACGTGCCCGACGGCACTGAATATGTCGCCGAAGGTCCTTCCCCTGCAGGCCCTTTCTCCAAGCCGACCGCAATCGAAGGGCTTCACGAAATCGATCCATGCGTCTTCATCGATGACGACGGACAGGCCTACTATTTCTATGGCCAGTTCAGCGCGAAAGGAGCGAAAATGAATCCCGACATGAGGACCCTGGACATGAGCACACACGTTGAGGGAATCGTGGACGAGGAAAACCACTTCTTCCACGAGGGATCCTTTGTCTTCAAGCGCGGAAAGTACTACTACTTCGTCTATGCCCACATCGGAAGGAACCACAGGCCTACCTGCATCGGCTATTCGATGGCCACCTCACCCCTCGGTCCCTACACCTACAAAGGAGTTATAGTGGACAATGCAGGATGCGACCCCGAAGTCTGGAACAACCACGGCTCCGTCGTACAGTTCAAGGGAAAATGGTACGTGCTCTACCACAGGGCGACCCACGGCTGCGTTTCGATGAGGAAAGCCTGCATCGAGCCGATAAGTTTCAATCCCGACGGCACCATCGACGAAGTGCCGATGACCTCCCAGGGAGCCGGCGATCCTCTGGATGCCTTCTCGACCATCGATGCTGCCAGGGCCTGCGCACTGACAGGCAATGTCAGGATCACCCTGATGGAAGGACGCCGTGACCGTGAGATTCTGAACAAGGTGCGCAGCGGCGACACCGCCATCTGGAGATATGTCGATTTCGGCAAGGGAGCCCTGGAGGCGAATGTCACTGTCAAGGCACCTGCCGGAGGAAGAATCAGCCTTCTTGCAGACGGCAAAAAGATCTGCACCCTTGAAATACCCGCTTCGGACGACTGGCAGGAAGTCGGCGCAAAAATGGAGAAGGTCTCCGGTGTGCACGTCCTCGAAGCTGACTTCTCGGAATGCGGGACCGACCTTCTCCAGCTGGACAAGATAAGATTCGGAAGATAAGCCTTACTGCTTAGCGTCGTACTTGCCGTCAAGCACATCCTTCACGGCCTCGAGATAGCCGAAACCGTAGTAGTTGTCAGGAAGGAGGTAGCTGCCCTCGACCCATTCATTCCAGGCGTTGATCATCAGGAACTTAGGCTGGTCAGGATGAGCGTAGACATATTCCTTGGCCTTCTGCAGGAACATCGCGAAGCTTTGCGGAGTCTGGTGGTATGCCGTGACGCTCTCCAACCCGTTGCCCGGATACCTTGGGGTGTCATCCCAGCCGACAGAGACGGTCGGGAAGACCGGGACATCAAAGACTTCATCCATCTGCTCCCTGATCTTAAGGGCATTGGAACCGTACTGGACATAGTCCGGAACGAAGCCTCCCATGTTGTACAGGGTCTCGGAATCGATGCCCAGCTTGGCAATGATACGCCTCATTGACTCGATGCGCTCATCGCTCATCATGTAGCCTCCGCCCTGGGTCTGCTGAATATGCAGCCCTGGGAAACCGGCCTTGCGGACCTCTTCACGCATGAATTCCATCGCTTCGGCAGCCGCATCCTCGGAACCGAAACTCCGGATGAAATTATCGATCGAGAAGATCGCAAGAACAGGGCAGCCGTCGATCTTGACATAGTTCGGACGCACGAAGTACTGGTTGATTATTCTCGGCATGATCTGCTTCAGATCCTCCATGGTGACATCCGGGTTGAAAAGAAGATCGGTGTTGTCCCCCCACTTGTGACAGTTCCAGTAATTGTAAATCACATCATGGTTAGCCCACATGATGTAGAAATCCATCTTCCCATTGCTCGGAGCCTTGAGAAAACCATCATTCAGAGCACTCTCGAGATAAGGTCCGGAATAGCCGTCCGCTGTCTTGTACCAATACCAGTCATAGATAAAAGTGTTGACACCGTACTTCAGGGCAGTCTGGATCCATTTTTCGACCACAACAGGATCATTGTCCATTTCAAAGCCCCAATAAGGCTGTCTCGGCTGATAATGGCCTGGAAATCTGGGAGTCCCCTTCCTGATGACTTCCCACTCGCCGATGCCCTCTTCCCAGAGCCATCTGTGGGCTAGCGAATCATCGTGGCAGGATGGCCAGATGTAGGCGCAGACATGAAGATCTTTGTCTCTGGCGGCCTCTTCGCCACACTGGGCACAGGAAGAGACAAGTGCTGCTGACAGAGCCAGGACAGCAAGAAAATTGAGATTGGTTTTCATAATAAGGTATATTGGTTATGTCAATTCATGCCGTGTATTTCTTCTGATGCAATATAGCAATAATTTCAATTGATTTGGTATATTTGTAGGAACAGAAGCCGGAGAAGGTCCGGCTCCCGATAGACCAACCACATAATATCCAATCAAAATGGCAAGAAGAGAAGCTTTTAAAATGTTCCTCAAACCTGGCTGTGAAGATGAATACAAGCGCAGGCATGCGGCCATCTGGCCTGAACTCAAGAAACTCCTTTCCGACAGCGGTGTCAGAAACTACTCCATTTTCTGGGACAAGGACACCAACATTCTGTTCGCCTACCAGGAAGTGGAGGGGGAAGAAGGTTCACAGGATCTCGGAGGCAATCCGATCGTGCAGAAATGGTGGGACTACATGGCCGACATCATGGAAGTGAATCCGGACAACTCCCCTGTTTCCATTCCTCTGGACGAGCGATTCTACATGGAATAGAAGCCTCTTCCCGGGCTGAATCGTCGACTGAAGTGAACGGCAAACGGAACAGGCAGAACCGTTGACTGAAGCGAACGACAGACCATAGGGACAGGCTGAACCGTAAACTGACATAAAAGACAAACCAACAGAAACTGTAATGAAAAGAATCATCCTTAACGAAACCTCTTACTACGGAGCGGGATGCCGCACTGCCATCGCCGACGAAATCAAGAAGCGCGGATTCAGGAAAGCACTGCTCGTGACCGACAAGGACCTCGTGAAGTTCGGTGTCGCCGCAATGATCGAGGATGTGCTCAAGGGCGCCTCGATCCCATACGAAATCTACAGCGAAATCAAGCCGAACCCGACAATCAAGAACGTCCTGGACGGTCTGGAGAGGTTCAAGGCATCCGGAGCTGACTGCATGGTCGCCCTCGGCGGCGGTTCTTCGATGGACACAGCCAAGGCAATCGGCATCATATTCAACAACCCGGAATTCGCTGACGTACGTTCTCTCGAAGGAACTGCACCTACCAGAAACAAGGCTGTGCCGACTTTCGCTGTCCCGACCACTGCGGGAACAGCTGCGGAAGTGACAATCAACTATGTCATCACAGATGAGGAAAACCGCAAGAAGATGGTCTGCGTGGACCCTAACGACATTCCTGTCTGCTCGGTTATCGACTGCGAGCTGATGATGAGCATGCCTAAGGGACTTACAGCATCCACCGGTCTGGACGCCCTCACACACGCCATCGAGAGCTACATCACTCCGGGAGCCTGGACAATGAGTGACATGTTCGAATACAAGGCAATCGAACTCATCCACGAGCATCTCTACAATGCAGTCCAGAACGGAAAGGATGTCAAGGCAAGGGAAGGAATGGCTGAGGCCCAGTACATTGCCGGAATGGGATTCTCCAACGTCGGTCTGGGAATCGTGCATTCGATGGCCCACCCTCTGGGAGCCTTCTATGACACACCTCACGGTGTCGCCAATGCCCTTCTTCTTCCTTATGTGATGGAGTACAATGCCGAATCGCCGGCCAGGGAGAAGTATCTGGGCATAGCAAAGGCCATGGGTGTGAACACGGAGGGCATGTCTGTCGATGAAGGCGTAAAGGCTGCCATCCAGGCTGTCCGCGACCTGTCCCTGAGTGTCAACATCCCGCAGCACCTGAGTGAAATCGGTGTCAGGAAGGAAGACCTCCACGACCTCGCAGTTGCAGCTTTCAACGATGTCTGCACCGGCGGCAACCCTCGCCCGACCTCCGTAGAGGACATCGAGAAGCTCTACAACATCGCATTCTAGACCTCTGAATATACAATAATCCTGCTGAGGACGGCTGATATGTGTCAGTCGTCCTCTTTTGCTGTATGCCCATTGGCTCGAGCAGAGACATGATCAGAATTTCTTTAAAATAACTGAAAAAAGTTTTGGAGATAAGGAAAACATTACTACCTTTGCGGTGTATTAATAAACTCATACACTAATATGGCTCGACACCCGAGCAACAGTAGTGCACAAAAACAAAGCAAAGGAATATGATAAAAATTGAAAACCTGGCGTTCAGTTATGGACAGACCCCCGTTCTGAACAACATCTCGATGACCCTGGAAGACGGCAAGATCTACGGTCTCCTCGGTGAAAACGGAGTCGGAAAGACAACCCTTCTCTCCCTGCTCGCAGGACTGAAGAAAGCAAAGACCGGAAGTATCGGAATAGACGGCGAGAATCCCTATTCACGCAGACCGGACATCCTCGGCGACCAGTACTTCCTGACAGATGAACCGGCACCTCAGAATGAAGAGGCGCAGAAATGGGCACAGATGAACGGAAAATTCTGGCCACGATACAACCACGGACAGTTCCTGCAGATCATGGCCGAACTCGAGAACGACCCTGCCAAGAAAATGAACAGGATGTCTGCAGGACAGCTGAAGAAGACCCACATCGCATTCGCACTTGCCTGCAACGTGAAGCATCTTTACATGGACGAACCCACAAACGGACTGGACATCCCTTCGAAGACCTCTTTCCGTTCAGCTGTGATGAAGCACACACGCGAGGATGCGGTCATTGTCATCAGCACCCATCAGGTAAGAGATCTTGAGAACATTATCGACCCGATCATAATCCTTGACCGACAGGACGTTCTGATGAATGCCAGCATCGAGGAGATCACCTCGAAGCTGTATTTCGACTACGGCAAGGAACTCCACCCTGACAGCTACTACAGCGAGCAGCTCCCGGGAGGCTTCATCCAGGTGCGCCCGAACAGAGAAGGAATCGAGAGCAAAGTCAACATCGAAGCCCTCTTCAACGCAGTCCACAAGCAGAAAGAGGCAATGAAAGCATTATTCACCCGATAAGCTACAGAACAATGAACAATACATTCAACTTCAGAAGATTCTTCAAGATCTTCACCTACGATATCAACAAATCGATCAAGAATTACGGAGTCACCTTCATCGTGCTTTCGATGATGCCGATCCTGTCTCCGCTCATCTATGGAGTGCTGTCGCTGTGTTTCAGCTTCGAATGGAATGTTCCAGGACTGATCTCCAGATGCGCAATCTTCGCAACCGGGCTGGCAGTACTCATCCTCACATTCGCGCCGAGCGTATACGGAAAGATCACCGACAAGAGGTACGGCAGCGAGTATCTGATGATTCCGGCCTCACCTTTCGAGAAGTTCCTCTCCATGACAATCGTGACAGGCATCGTGATTCCTTTCGTATTCACCCTCTCTTATGGTCTTATGGACCTGCTCGCACTGGGAGTGTCACTTTCAGAAGGCGAATCACTGCTCGCATTCTTCTTCAACAACAGAGTCCTCGGAAATGAAGGAGTTGCGATCCGCATGGACGCGATATTCATCCTGTCCACCTGTCTCTACTCGCTCATCATCCTGCTCGGTTCCATCTACTTCAAGAAGTTCAAGGTCGGAAAGACACTGCTGGTATTGTTCGCCCTGTCGATTCTCATGAGCTGGATCTCTGTACCTGTCATCAACATGCTTGTCGGCAATGCTCAGGTCTTCGAAGAGTTCGCTTTGAACGTGGAAGAATGGATCCTCGCCAACACTGACAAGCTCGAAATCTACCTCAACATATTCATTGATGTCGTCTACATCATCGAATATGCTGTCCTCCTTACCCTCCTCTACCTCAGAGTCAGAAAAATCAAACAATAGGAACTATGGAATTCTCGGAAAACAGACCTATATACCTGCAGATCAGCGACGTAATCTGCGAAAAGATTCTCTCCGGAGAACTCAGGGCCGAAGACAGGCTGATGTCGGTCCGTGAATATGGAGCCCAGATCGGCGTTAACCCAAACACAATGATGAGGACTTATGAGAAGCTCACGAACGACGGGATTATCTACAACAAGCGCGGAATCGGTTACTTTGTCTGCCCTGGCGCCAGGGAGACAGTCCTCGCCAACGAAAGGAAATCATTCATGGAAAACGAACTTCCGGCAATACTGAAACGCATTCAGCTGCTCGAAATCGACCCCGCAATATTTTTGAACAAATGAAAGACACAGTGAATACAATGAACACAACAACAATGAAAAGGAATATGAAAATGATTGAAGATAAAGTGATAATGTGCGTCATGCTGGCGATGCTGGCATTCATGCCACAGTCCTGCATGATCAGGATAAACAACGCAGGATTCAATAAGGGAACAATCGCAGGAAGCGGCAACCTGACAGAAAACAGGGTGGAAGGTCTCGGTGACTTCGACAAGATCAGCATTTCGCTGCCGATGGACATCGAATATGCCTACGGAGAATCGTCCGTGGTAATCTTCTGCGACGACAATGTCTATGAATATATCGATGTAAAATGCAATGACAATGTCCTTTTGCTTGCAATGAGCAACGAAAAGGCTTACCTTCGAAACTGCAAACTGAAGGCAAGGATCAGCTCACCGGAACTCGATGCCATAACGCTGGCCGGCAGCGGTTCTTTCGAGGCAGATGGCATCCAGGCGGCTGAATTCGAAGTCACTGTTGCCGGTTCCGGAGAGGTCTCTCTCGCAAGTCTGAAGGTTGACAGCCTTCAGGTCACCGTGGCAGGTTCCGGAGACGTCGACCTTGACGAGGCTGAATCCTGCAATATGGCTCTGGTCGTCACCGGTTCCGGAGACATCGAAGTCAATGGAGTCAAGACAGATAATCTTGAATTGTGCATCGCCGGCTCGGGAGATATCACAATCGAAGGAAACGATGCCGGCAATGTGGCGGGAACAGTCATGGGCTCCGGATGCATCAGCATCGCCGGAAAAGCGCAGAAAGCCAGCTTCAGCCTTGCCGGAAGCGGAACGGTCGAGCACAACAGTTTCGACTGTCCTGAACTGAAGATCAGCAGATAGTGCCGGGCACGGGCTGGCCTTCACGAACTCCGCGAGGCTGTTGGAGCCAAGCCCGGAATGATCATCACGAACTTCGCGAGGCGGTCCAAACCCCGATGAGAGTTATCAGACAGCCCGCTATCGCGACTGGAGTGAGACGCTCTCCAAGGAGCAGAGCGGCAGCGATAAGAGTGAATAAAGGATTAAGATAGATATAATTGGAACTTCCCACGGTACCAAGCCTCTTGATCACCGAGTTCCAGAGAGCGTAACAGGCAAGGGATGCAACAACTCCCAGGAAAAGAGCATTCAGCAGCACCTTCGGTTCGAGGAATCGCCCGGCAGGGAATGTCCAACCCTTGACCAGGAGCACCGGAACGATTGTCAGCATCCCATAGAAGAATACCTTTCGGCTTATCAGGGCCGAAGGGTATTTTTTTAGCAGACCATTGGTCACCACGGTATAGACAGCCCAGGTCAGGGACGCGAGCATTGCCAATGCATCACCGAGAAAACTCAGATGGAAACCCTCTCCCCCACTGAACGCGATCATGCCGATTCCGACCAGCGACAGGCATCCCCCAAGGAGAGTCAGCCGGCCGATTCTCTCCCTGCGGACAGCGGCATTCAGAATCGCTGTCACCAAGGGTGTAGTGCAGACGATGAACGAAACATTGCTCGCCATGGTGTACTGGAGAGCCGTGTTCTCCGACCAGAAATACAGGCTTCCTCCCATCACCCCGGCCAACACCAGCAATAGCTCATCCTTCAAGGAATTGCAGAAAAGTCTCGCCGGAGACTGAACGGATTGACTGTCGGTGCGGGAGGCATCGGTGCAGGAGCCATCAGCCTGGACATCGCCCCGGGTGGCCAGGGAGCCACCGGCTCCGGAAGCATCGGATCCCATGCCCCACAGGCAGAAAAGCCACATTCCGAAATATGCGATCGAGAAGCGTACCAGGAAAATCTCCTCGGGAGAAAGCCCGGCCATGAGCAGAACCTTTGTAGAGATGAAGGTCAGCCCCCATATTGCCACAATGACAATGGCAAGGACATGATAGATTGTATTGCCTGTTCCTTTTTGCATTCCGGACGCAAAAATAGGCATTTAGTGATTCGAAAAAAATAATCTGCCTCATATTTGCCTCAGATCTCCCCTGTCGGTATATTCCTAAGAGGTCGCGAGCGGTAAGCAGGACTGTCGCAATCCGGGATTTCAAAAATTTGCTTACCTGACCTGCAGAATGCCTCCGCCGGGGAAGATTCCTTCTCTGGCGAAGCTTGTCCATGCGCGGACGAGGTCACGGCAGTTGTCTTCGTATTCCCTGTCTGTCATTCCTTTGAGGAACTTCGCGTCGGCCCATTCCGACCTGTCGCCGAGGAGGAAGGGGAGTTCGATGCAGTGGCAGGCGCCGAAGCGGTTGCCTTCCGGATGCCAGCTGATGAAATAGCGGGTCACTTCGATTCCGGCGGCTTCGAGCCTGGCGGCATATTCCTCTGAAGGTTTGCTGAATATGCTCTCTGTCAGATGTCTGACTGCTTTCCTCCCGAGGAAGGTGCCAAGCAGCCGTCCTTTCTTGCTGACAAAGGGCGAGGCATCGTCCCCGGCATAGCCTATGACGATCTTCAGACCGCTGTTCCTGACCTGCTCGGGGATGTTGAGGAAGTCTTCCACCATCGGCATGAAAGTCAGTCCAGCCTTCATCCCGAGGATTTTCTCCTGGGCATCGAGCAGTTCGTCCACGGTGGCTTCTTCCGGGGCCTTGCGGAGCCGGCGCAGGAAGGCGCGGGTTATCCCGGAGGCTTCGGAAGGGGTGATTGTTATGCCCAGGGGAGCACTTTGGAGAATGGCCTTGCGGAAAGGAAGAGGCTCCTGGGCCGTGGCTATCAGAGCGGCTATCGACAGGGCTCCTGCCGACTGGCCGAAGACCGTGATGTCCAGGGGATTGCCTCCGAATTCGGCGGCATATTCACGGATCCACCGAAGGGCAGTCTTCTGGTCTTTCAGCCCGAGGTTGCAGATGCCGCTTCCGGGCAGGTAGAGGTAGCCCTGGGCGCCGAGCCTGTAGGAAATCTTGAAGACGACCACGTTACCTTCCCTGGCCATCCTCTCGCAGCTGTAGCGCCTTTCCTCACTGCCTCCACGGACGAAGGAACCTCCATGTATCCAGACCATTACGGGAAGGTTGGAGCCGTGTTCCGGGGAATATGCCGACAGGCAGAGGCGTCCGTCTCCTACGACTGCCAGAGGTTCTCCGCCGTCGGAAGGGTTTGTCCTCGAAGTGCGCTGGGGGCAGACGGTCCCGCTGGCGGTTGCGTCGGTTCCGCTCTGCAACCTTTCCGGAACGGCCTCGCTGAAAGGCTGGTAGCGCGCATAGGTTATCCCTTTGAACACCCGCACTCCATCCCTGAGGATGCCTTTGAGCATCCGGTTTGCGCTGAATGAATATTCTTCCGTTTCCTGCATATTCCTTCCTCCGAATCATCTTGGAAAGGTCAAAGTTAGCAATCATAAACGAATATTATGCATTTTCCTCGGTCATATTCTTCCAAAGTTGATTTCCGTACTTGCGATTCAGAACTTAAGTCCCTACATTTGTCAGGTATATAAAACAACGAGAAAAATGGTAGAACAGGTAACTGTCTTTGTCCCGGCTTCGATTGCGAACCTCGGTTGCGGTTTCGACATCATGGGCATGGCCGTGGAAAGCGCTGGAGACATCCTCAGCATGGAAATGTCCGAAGGCGACGGAATTGAAATCATCAACAGGACGGACTATGACATCCCATCCAGTGTAGACGATAATGTGATGACTCCTTCGATACGCGCCATGCTGGCCGCTGCAGGAGTACGCAAGCATTTGAAAATCACTCTCATGTGCAAGATCATGCCGGGAAGCGGAATCGGCTCCAGCGCGGCTTCTGCCGCCGGTGCGGTCGTTGCGCTGAACACCCTTCTGGGGAACCGTTTCTCGGAAAAGGAGATGGTCGAGTTCGCGATGGAAGGCGAGGCTCTCTCCAGCGGCGGCGCAAAGCATGCGGACAACGTCGCTCCGGCGATTCTCGGAGGAATCGTCCTGATCTGTTCCTATTCTCCTTTCGAATATATCAGGATCCCTTTCCCGGATTCTTTCTGCGCCGCAATAGCCCATCCGCGCATCACGGTCAAGACTTCCGAGAGCCGTGCCGTGCTTCCGAAGGACATTCCGCTTCATGATGCAATCCTGCAGTGGGCGAATGTGGGCGGTCTGGTGGCCGGTTTCATGAACAGGGACATGGGTCTTGTCGGCAGGAGCATGCGTGACGTTATTGTCGAGCCGTACAGGAAGCAGTTCATCCCGGGTTACGACGATCTTCGCGAAAAGCTTCTGGCCGCCGGTGCGAAGGCTTTCAACATCTCCGGTTCCGGTCCTTCTGTCTTCGCGCTGTGCGAGGATGAGGTCAAGGCCAGGGAACTCTGTTCGATAATGACGGAGCACTTCATGAGCCGCGGCATATTCGCTGATTCTCTGGTGGCTCACGGCGACAACAGGGGCGCCAGGGTCATCTTCTGATCCTGCAGGCCTGTTCCCATTGGCATATTCCGGTGGCATATTCCTTTGGCATATTCATGACTTTCCCATGCCTGCCGGGCTGAAACGAATTGGCAGATTGCGGCGGCATATTCATTGATTCCAAATGCCTGCCGGCTGAAACATAAAACGAACTTTACAGATGAAATTCTACAGTACAAGAAACAAGGACCTCCGCTGTTCCCTCAAGGAGGCTGCCATCATGGGGCTTGCTCCCGACGGCGGTCTGTTCATGCCTGAGACCATCCCTTCAGTCGACCTTGATAAGGCGATGTCCTATGGCACTTTCCCGGAGATGGCTGCCTACCTCGCGTCTTTCTTCTTCGATGAATATTCATGCGAGGAACTGCTGGAGATGACTTCCAGGGCATTCTCCTTCGATGTCCCTCTTGCGCAGGTCGGGCCGGGGCTTCAGACTCTGGAACTTTTCCATGGACCTACTTTCGCATTCAAGGATGTCGGCGCCGGCTTCATGGGGCAGATGATGGGACGTCTGGCCGACAAGGGCAAGCCGATCAATGTCATTGCCGCCACTTCCGGCGACACCGGCAGCGCCGTGGCCAATGGCTTCTACAAGGTGAACGGTGTCAATGTGACCGTCCTCTATCCGAAAGGGAAGGTCAGCCGTTTCCAGGAGAGTCAGATGACGACTCTGGGCGAGAACATCCATGCCGTGGCTGTGGACGGGTGTTTCGATGATTGCCAGGCAATAGTGAAGACTCTGCTGTCCGACAGAGAGTTCCATGACGACTACAGGCTGACGTCAGCCAATTCCATCAACATCCTCCGCTGGATCCCTCAGAGTTTCTACTATTTCTGGGCTTACCGTCAGTGGAGGGAAAGTACTGGCCGGACCAGTCCGGTGGTTGTCGTGCCGAGTGGCAACATCGGTAATCTTGCTGCCGGTGTCCTGGCCATGAAGATGGGTCTCCCGATTGCTTCCTTCGTGGCTGCGAACAACACCAATGACACTTTCTTCCGTTACCTGCAGTCCGGTGAATATGCTCCGGCACCGACCGTCCCTACGGTCGCCAATGCGATGGATGTGAGCGCTCCGAGCAATTTCGAGCGGATCATGGATTTCTTCGGAAAGGACTGGAAGGCTGTAACCTCGCTTATCCGTGGCTGCGCATTCAGCGATGACGAAATCCGTTCGGCCATCCGTGAGATGAAGGAAAAGTTCGGCTACCTCAGCTGCCCTCACAGTGCAACTGGTTATCTTGCGGCGAAGAAGTTCGGGGTTGACGGTTTCTGGCTTTCGACTGCCCACTATGCGAAGTTCATCGATGTTGTCCGTGCGGCTCTTGGAGAGGACATCCCTCTGATCGAGCCTTTCGCCAGCATCAGCCTCCGTCAAGGCAGTTCTACCGAGGTTCCTGTCTCTTCCGCTGCAGTCGCTTCTCTGATAGCTTCCTACTCCTGATCGGTTCCTGGCTGGTTGCTGTCTGGCTTCTGGCTGGCTTCAGTTCGGCTCCTGTCCGGTAAGCTGCTGCTTCAGAGTTCCGCCCGAAAATCTGGTCAATTTCATTGCTTGTGCTTCTGTTTGGCACAAGCGGGGTCTATCTTTGCACTAAACAAAAAGATAGTGCCATGTTAACCGCTTTGTCATCAGTTGTCCAGTTTGTCCTTGAAGTCATCATACTCTTCGGTCTTGTCGGGATTCTTGTTGCCATGAATGTCGAATTTGCCGTCGGAGAGTGGAAGCGCCTGAAGATGTCCGCACGCCTGCGCCTGTTGCGTGCATCCTTGTCGGCCAGGTTCCTCTATCGGCCCTCGGCCACGATTCCTTGTCCGCAGATGCCTTTGATGAAGACCCAGCGCTCAATCAGTGGAGTTTGAGTAGGGAATCTGGAATGAGAAATCTTCAAAAGATTCCCTGCGGCATCTTAAGAATCTCATTCCGTTCCATCTTCCCTCCCTCGTGAGTCACATGGCTTACCGCTCGCGGTCCATTATCGATGCTCCAGCCGATGCTCCGCCCGATGCTCCGGCACGGCCACCCTGCCCACAGATATCTCAGTGGTATCCCCGCGTGGCGAAGGGGTCTTCTAAGCGGCCTTTGGCACGGACACCCTGTCCACAAGTATCTCAGTGGCATCTCCGCGTGGCGAAGGGGTCTTCAAACCGACACTCCGGCACGGCCACCCTGCCCACAGGTACCTCAGTGGCATTCCCGCGTGGCGAAGGGGGTCTTCTAAGCGGCCTTTGGCACGGCCACCTTGCCCACAAGTATCTCAGTGGCATCCCCACGTGGCGAAGGGGGTCTTCTAAGCGGCCTTCGGCACGGACACCCTGCCCACAAGTATCTCAGTGGCATCCCCGCGTGGCGAAGGGGGTGTGTATGGGGTATGGGGGCATAGGGGGTAGTAACGCGCTGCGAAATAGTGGTGGGCTTTCGCTTAGCGCTATTTCAGATCGTGGTTCATCAGACGGTATGAAGCCATCTCCTCATACTTCGTCCCCGGACGGCCGTAATTGGCATACGGATGGATCGAGATTCCTCCTCGCGGAGTGAACAATCCGGTCACCTCGATGTACTTCGGATCCATCAGACGGATAAGGTCCTTCATGATGATGTTCACGCAATCCTCATGGAAATCGCCATGGTTGCGGAAGCTGAACAGATAGAGCTTGAGGCTCTTGCTCTCGACCATGCGGACATCAGGGATATACTCGATGCGGATCTCGGCGAAATCTGGCTGCCCGGTGATCGGACAGAGACTCGTGAATTCCGGACAGTTGAAACGCACCCAGTAGTCATTCTCCTGATGCTTGTTCACAAACGACTCCAGTACCTCCGGAGCATAGTCACTCTTGTATTCAGTCTTTCTTCCGAGGCCCTTGAGCCCCTCCGATTCACGTCCTGGCATATTCAAAAACTAAAGTTTCGCAAATAAAAATGATCATCTGTCATCGAGAGGCCCATGCGGCATCCGGAACCATTTCCCGCCGCGCGGCTCCCAGCCGCGATGCTTTTCGACAGACTTGCAAATATACGAATATTCCGGCATTTTCAGCCACTGACCGGGAAAGCCTAGAGACCGATGGTACAGGAAAGGCCGCCGATGAGCCAGATGCCGGGCTGAGGGATGTTGCCATAGTCGTAGTAGGTCCTGTTCAGCAGGTTCTGGCCTTCGACATAGAGTTTCAGCCCTTTCCAATTCCAGGCCCAGACAAGACGTGAATCCAGAACCGAATACGGCTTGTACTCCATCAGCGTCCCGGTCGGAACCGTGGCATCGTACTTTTCGTAGCTGCCATCCCTGTCGACATAGCGGAATGCGATGTTCCAGAAGAGTTTGCGAGCAAGACGCAGATTGGCTTCAGCGACAATCTTGTTCCGGACATATTCAAGGGCATACATCGATTCCACCCCTTCCTCCAGGTCCTTGTCCTGATCGATGTGGCTGTACGAGAGATTGAGACTCTCGAGCGGAAAATCCTTGTTCCCGACTATCACAGGCAAATCAAGCCGCACAGAAACTTCCTCTCCCAGGGTGTTCAGCACAGTGTGGTTGACACTCTGCCAGACAGGATCCTGATCCGTCCTGAAATCCTTGATCCAGTCGATCATCTGCGAGCCGTGATGATAGTAGACGGAGAGAACCGCGCTGAATCCCGGACGATAGTACTTCAAGCCGCCTTCGAGAGACTGCATCCTTTCCGGCCTGAGATTCGGGTCAGCCTTGTGGCCTCCAACAGAATAATAAAGGTCTGTGAAAGTGGGAAGACGGAAAGAGGAGTTATAGGAAGCGTAAACCTTCCAGCCGTCCGCGAAACGGAAACTCATGTCTATTCCGGGATACAGGCCGAAGGTCTTGGATGTCGCGGTGTTCATCACGGCGCAAAGACCTCCCGAGACAGTGAAACGGCGGAGGATCAGACTGTGCTCAGCATAGAGGTTGAAATGATTCCTGGAGAGGCCGTTGGTGTAATGCTCGCCGACCTTCTCGGCAAGCGGTTCGCCAAGATTTGTGCTCACGACACCTTCCCTGCGGAACTCAAGTCCGAAGGAAGTGACACCGGCACGGGTGTCGGCCTCAAATTCAAGATTGGAACCGAAAGTGTTCGTCCTGTGGTAGTTGAAAGGCACGACGGAGGCATCTCCGCGGAAGAGTTCAAACCGGTCGAATGCATTGTTCCAATAGACCGAAGGCTTGAATCTGAACACCTTTCCCTTAGTCTCACCCTTGATGGACAGGGTTCCCTTCCTGGTATGTTCGAACTGATCGTCGTATTTCGAGCTGTAGAAAGTGTTCGAACCGAAGTCCCTTACCGAGAAACCGCCCTGAAAGGTAAGGTTGAAGAGAGGGGCATCATATTCGGAAAGAAGAAAATATTTCTGTCCGCTGTAATCGCTGTTCAGTCCTCCCTCGAGGTTCCTGCTGTAGCCGTCCGAACGGACTGTTCCGACGCTTGCAAGAATGCCGAAGCGCCCTGCCGAATAGCTGTAGGCCAGATCGGTGTTGAATGTTCCGAAGGAGCCGCCCTCCACCTGTGCCGAAACAGAATTCGAGTCAGGTTTCTTTGTCACAACATTGACAGCACCGACAAGGGAAGAGGTGCCATAGACTCTGGAAGCCGGACCTTCGAGGACCTCGATCCGCTCGATCTGGGAGAGACTCACCGGGAAATCGGCCGCATTGTGGCCGGTCTGAGGGTCCGAAATGTTGATTCCGTTGAGCAGAATGGCTATCTGGTCGGAGGTACCACCCCGCATGCTGATGTCGGTCTGCATGCCCATCGGACCTCTCTGACGGACATCCACCCCGGCAATCTGCTTGAGGAGATCGTTCACTGTCTTGGCTGGAATCGAGGCGATGGCCACGCTGTCCATCACGGTCACGATCCTTGCGCTTGTGCCCAAAGCCATCGCCGTACGGGAGGCGTGGACAGAGACGGATTCCAGTGTCCTGACGGAATCGGCATCGGCGTAAGCAGGGACCGGGTCATCGGTGGAGACATAGACAGAAGAACTGGCAGCAGCGCCGGCAGAATTGGCCAGAAAAGGCAGCAGAAGCAGTGCGGGAATCAGGGTAAAAGTTCGTTTCATCTATTTCTGAACAGGTTTTGGTTTTCCAGTTCAAAGTTAATCGCGCGAAACGGAATATCCCACCTCTTTCGTCCGAATTGTGACGAACGGACAAGGGTATTTGGCGAACGGGCAGGAGAAATCAAGAAAAAACGCTACCTTTGTTAGATATGCGATTTTTGAAATCAATAGGAAAAATTGCCCTGCTGCTGTCCCTGACGGCAGTGCCTGCAATCATGTCCTCATGCAGTGCCGGAACGGGAATCGACTGGCCGCTGACCGGAAAAGGACCGACCGAGGTTGTCCTCTGTCTTGGATCCGGGCCACAGTCCAGAACGGCAGTCAATGATGCGGCGGACGGATTCGAATGGCAGGATGGAGACAGAATCTCCGTGTGGGCAGAAAGCAGCAACGGCGAATATGTCCTCGACAATCAGGTCTTCCGGATCATGGCAAAGGGCTATGACAAGGACAAGGCATATTTCACATCGACCCTGTCGTCTCCCATGCCGGCCGGAAAATACCTTTATTATATAACCTATCCGGTTCCGGAGGCGGTTTCGGGGACGAAAGCACAGTTCACCGTTCCTTCTGTCCAGGATGGCAGGGCCTCCGGGGGTACAGGCATCACGGTCTCCTCACCAGTCAGCGGCGAAGCTCTTCCGGCGATGGAAGAATCGGATTTCGCCGGTGTAGCGACCGGAATGATGTCCGCCGGCATGCACCATCTTCTCCATTACCTCAGGTTCTATCTTCCCAAAGGGGCAAACCTGCTGGGAGAACCGGTAAAGAAGATCCGTTTCAGCATGCCAAAGCCTGTTGCAGGCATCCTCACCGCAGACATCACCGATCCCTCCTCCCCCGCTGTCACCCAGGGGAACAACCGGATAGAGCTGGAACTTGCCGAACCTCTCGAGGAATCCCCGGCAGAGGCCAGGCAGTATTCGGTCGCGGGCATCATCCCTCCCGCTTCGGAATATTCAGTGAATGACTTCATGGAAATCACCCTGTTCTCCGAGAACAAGATCGGCAATCTGGCCACCATCTCCCTCGCAGGCAGGTCCTTCGAAGCCGGACACGTGACAGGCATCAAGCTAGTTCCTAACAGTGTAAGGGACTACTATTCAATCACCTTCAAGATCGATGGCAACAATCTCGGAGAAGACATCCAGAACATAACCCTCACCCTGCCGGACGGCGTCCAGTGGCCGGAAAGCACTTCATCGGAATTCACATATTCGAAGAATGACGGCTCGCTGATAGTCACCGGAGACAGTTTCAAGGTCAGATCCGAAGAGCAGGATGCCTTCCTTGCCCTGTCCGGCCGGGAGGTCAGTGTCAGATACGAGAGCGAGGATGCAGTCGTCTGGCAGACGATCACTCTGCCACGGCTGGAAGGCGTCACCGGAGCCACTGCCAGTCTCACCGTCCCTTACCTCTACTTCGAGGATTTCAGCAGTCTGCAGGCAGATTTCAGCCACAATGACAATTACTCCGGCGGCTTCAACACCGGTTCCAAGGACGGACATGAATTCATGCCGGGATGGTCCGGCGGACGAGTCGGAGGTTCTGCGGGAACTGCCATCAGGATTGCCTGCCGCAGAGAGGTCTCCGCACGCTACTGGGCAAGATGCGATTCTCCGTTCATGAGCGGCCTCAAGCACACTTCCGAAGAGTTCGCGGCCATGGGCAAGGACATCAGCGTGAAGGTCCTGTTCGACTACTCGGTGAACCGCGAAGAAGGCGGCGGAATCATAGCCAAGGTAGGTCAGACGGTCTATTTCGGCTGCACGACGACTTCAGGGGTGCTCAAGAGCGGCGCTGAGGACGGTACCTTCGACTCCGGTTTCACCATCAACGAGACCACCGGTTCGTACACCAGGATGGAGCATCTCGCTGAAAGGAGTCTGAGCGGAATGGGCAACAACATCCGTCTTTCCTGGAGGACCTACCCTGAATACAATGCCTGGGGCAACGGAACCTACTTCCTGTACCTGGACAACATCAGAGTGTCGATAGAGAAATGATGGGCAGAGACCGGGATTCCCCGGGGAAACGGCTCGATCAGCAACAGCATCGGAAAAACAGACAATGACAGATATGAAAACAACTGAAAGAACATTGACAAAAGGCTTCCTGGGCATTCTCATCGCCCTGCTGCCTGTCTTTGCATCCTGCAACGGCAAGGAAGGAAGCGATTCACACGGGCGCGTCGCCTTCATTGTGAATTCCCAGAGCACCGTTGCCGACTTCACCAGAAGCCAGGTCAGCGACTACACCACTCTCCCGTCAGGTGACGATTTCACGCTGACAATCACTGACAACAAGGAAAAGACGATCTACGAAGGTCTCGTCAAGGACTTCCCTGCCGACATGGAATTCGCTATCGGCAACTACACTGCCACAGCGAGTTACGGTTCAGTGACCGAGGAAGGATTCGACAGGCCATGCTTCAGTGGCAGCCAGTCCTTTGCCATCACCGGTACCGGGACGAAGGAGGTGACCATCAATGTCTCTCTCGCCAACGCCATCGTCAGGATCGAGTACTCCGACATATTCAGGAAGTACTACACTGACTATTCCTTCACCCTGAAGACCGGCAACGGAAGCACCATCCCTTACCCGAAGACCGAAACCAGGGCCGTGTTCGTGGACGCCTACACCCTCACCGTGGAAGGAGTCCTGACGAACCAGGCCGGCAAGGAATCGACTTTCAGCAAGACCTACAGCACTCCTCTTGCAGAAGCCACCTGCCACACGATCAGGTTCGATGCAAGCAATATCGGAAGCACGACAATCACAATCACCCTGGACAACACCACCGAAGAAGTTGACCTCGGCGAGATAGAACTCAACAGATAAGCCATGAAAAGAATCCTTACGATAATGGCCGCAACGGCCCTCCTCTTCTGCTCCTGCAAGGAGGACGCTTTCAGATACGACACCACCCCGAAGACCGGACTGCTGTCCTTCGAGGGTTTCACCGTCACCACCGACGATGACGTCAATGTCATCTCCAGAGCCACCTCACAGGCATCCGGAGACTATGTGATCACACTGACAAAGGCCGACGGCACACCGGTGTGGGAGAAGACATATTCAACCCTCCTCCAGGAAATCGCCGCAGGCAATGAAGGCGGAATCAGCCTCGAGGCAGGCGTCTACGACATGAAGGTCCAGTCCAAGGCAGGTGAAGTTCCGGCCTCCGCGTTCTCTGCCCCCGTCTATGGCACAAGCACGACTTTCACAATCGAGACCGGCAAGACCACGACCCTGGGCACTCTGACCTGCAAGCTTCTCCAGTGCGCTGTCAAAGTCCGCTACAATGACGATTTCCTCGGCATGGTCACCGGAGACGGAGCCTGCACCGTCGAAGTGACAGCCGGAGCTCCTCTGAGCTATGCACTCTCCTACAACGGCGGCAAACCGACCTATGACGAGAGCACGGGCTACTTTGCCATCAACAACGGCAGCAACACCACAATGGCAATCACATTCAAGGGAGGAATCGAGGGCAAGACCCAGAAGATGAAGACTTCGATCACCGGAATCAAGGCTCAGGACCTCCACATCATCACCTTCATGAAGAAGATCGACGAGACCGGCAATGCTTCATTCGTCATCGTCATCGACGGCCTCGTGGCAGACACCGAGCTTGTCAACGACATCCAGGGCACGGAGACGGGAGACGGCAACGACCCGAACGCTCCGACCGGAGACGGAGGCATCCAGCTCCTGAGCACCTGCGACTATGACATCACCCAGCCAGTCACCGTACCGGCCAGTGGCGCCTTCAACCTCACCATGCAGGCCCTCATTCCAAACGGAACCAGGAAGTTCACAGTCGACATCGCTTCCACCAACGCAGACTTCATCGCTTCCGTCAACTCTGTCGGAGGCACGACACTCGACCTCATCAATCCGTCCGAGGCTGCTCTCGGCATATTCAGCATCGTTCCGTTCCCTCACGGAGAGGAACTGCTCAATGCCACCGTCATCGACTTCGATCTTTCCGAGGCCCAGACACCGCTCCTCGCATTCTCCGG
The DNA here is from genome assembly GCA_004552965.1 of Bacteroidales bacterium. Taxonomy (GTDB): domain Bacteria; phylum Bacteroidota; class Bacteroidia; order Bacteroidales; family UBA932; genus Cryptobacteroides. The sequence goes on from SFMU01000003.1 coordinate 46,659, forward strand.
AACCCACACGTTCAAGATGAATGTCACGGACAACAAGGGCTGCAGGAAGAGCATAGAAATCAAACTCGTAGTTCTTTAATCCAGGAGGAATGAATATGAGAAATTCTATCATCAGACCTGCAATTCTTCTGTCCGCCGCCATCCTCACTCTGGCCGCCTGCGACAGTACCCTCCAGGACAAAGGAATGGGAAAGCTCTCCCTCGAAGTAGCCATCGGAAATGAGACGACACGTGCCGCGATGAGCGAAGACGAGGTCATCTCCTCGGCCAAGGTAAAGATCTACAAGGCAGACTTCTCGGGACTTGTAAGGCAGTACCTCAAGTCCGAGATGCCTTCGTCGCTCTACCTTCCCGAAGACAGCTACAGGATCGACGTCGAGGCCGGAGAAATCGCCAAGGACTCCCCTGCCAAGGCATCCTGGGAGCAGTTGAGCTGGAAGGGTTCATCCGAAGTCGACATCACCGCAGGCACGACCTCCAGCGTTTCAGTCACCGCAAAGGTCTGCAATGCGATCTCGGTTGTCACCTTCGACCCGAGCGTGAATTCAGCCTTCGAGAACGACTTCGTATGCACTGTCGGACTCAGCACGGAAGACCCTTCGATGCAGCTCGACTACACCTCGTCACAAAGCGGCAAGGACGGCTACTTCATCGCTGAAGGATTCGAGCCGACTCTCTACTGGACCTTCACAGGCACCCTGAAGAAGAACGGAAGCACCGTCACCAAGAGCGGTCAGATTCCGGCAGTCGAAGGCGGCAAGAAGTACAGACTCGGATTCAAGTACACTGAAACCGACGGTATCCTCAGCTTTAACATCCTCGTCGACGATTCCGTGAACACCCAGTATGACGACATCATATTCATTGCCACCACCACCGGCCTTGCCGAAATCAGCAAGTATGACATCTGGGCAGGCCACTTCGACGTCAGCGCCGATGTCGACGAGAGTGAATATGACCCTTCCAAAGTCTACATCGAGTACAGGGTCCCCGTCACCGGTGCATGGATCAGAGTCCCGGCGGACAGGGAGAGCGAAGGCACCTACACGAAGAGCATCACCGGGCTCAACCCTGACACTGAATATGAATACAGGCTCGTCCTCACCTCGACAACGACCGGAGAGGAGGAAATCATCCCGGCTGCTTCCACGGTGAGGACCGACAAGGCAACAGCCCTTCCTAACGCAGGGATGGAGACGACCTCCAATGCCGAGAGCAGCAAGTACAAGTCTCTCTATGACCCGAATCTTTCCGACCCGACCCTCAACACCAAGTGGTGGGACAGCGGAAATGCAGGAAGTACCGTTGTAGGCTCATCTTCAGTCATCTGCTACCCTGACACCGGGGACAAGAAGGAAGGAAACCAGTCGATGTGCCTCCAGTCAAGGTATGTCGTGGTGAAGTTCGCTGCAGGAAACCTCTTCAGCGGACGCTTCGGAGACCTGATCGGAACCTCCGGAGGTACCGTCTACTTCGGCCGCCCGTTCACCGCAAGGCCTACCGGTCTCCGTCTCTGGGTGAAATATTCCGGAGGAAAGGTCAACAGGGTCGGCAACGCGCCATCCGACATGATCAAGGAAGGCGACTATGACCGCGCCAACATCAGGATCGCCATCGGAAACTGGGACTACAAGAAATACGGCGGAGATGCAGAAAGCCCGATCCTCGTCAACACAACCGACGTAAGCACCTTCGTGGACTACACCACAGATGCATCGACAATCGCCTACGGCGAGAAGATTATCCAGAGTGATGCCGCCAACAGCACCAACGTCTGGCAGCAGATAACGATTCCTCTCGACTACAAGACAACATCCAGATTCCCGACCCACATTGTCGTTTCCTGTGCCGCCAGCATGTACGGAGACTATTTCACAGGCTACGACAACAGCATGCTCTGGGTGGACGGATTCGAACTGCTCTACGAATAGATGAAAAGGACGATATTCGACATATTCGCCATTGCAGCCTGCCTCTGGATGCTTCCGGGCAAGGCCGACGCTCAGATTCTCGACAGGGGGCTTTCCCTGTCCAGCATGCCGTCATTCACTCAGAAGGGAACCTGGATGGTCGGAGGTACCGGCAGCTGGACTGTCCACAGGAACGACAACTACAGTTTCATCTTCTCTGACGGAATGACATCCACCGGCTACAATGTCAAAGTCAGCCCCGCCTTCTGCTACATGCTGAAGGACAACCTGGGAATCGGCGTGCGCGCAGGGTACTCCAGGAGCAACCTGAAGGTCGACGAGGCGAACATCGGCTTCGGCGATCTCGGGATGGACTTCTCCGACATCCACACACTGAAGCATCACTACGAGATCAATGCCCTCATGAGGAACTACATCCCGATAGGCAAGTCCCGGAAGCTGGCCCTCTACAACGAGATACAGATGGGCTACCGGTTCGGTGTGTCCAAGATAGCCGGAAGGATGGAAGAAGGCTACAACGGCAACTACACCGACGACCGCAGCATCCAGGTGAACTTCTGTCCCGGAATCGTGGGCTTCGCCAACGACCACTGGGCAGTCGATGTCAACGTGAATATGCTGGGACTCACCCTGGCCAACATGAAACAATCCCAGAACCAGGTGGAAAAAGGCAGCCTGAATGTCACCAAGATGTCATTCCAGGTCAACATCCTCGCCATCGGTTTCGGTCTGTACTATTATCTGTAAAGCCATGAAGAAGACACTGACATATTCACTGGCGCTGGTCGCATCCCTGCTTTTCTGCATCCAGGCATCCTCGCAGGAATACAGAAAAGACAGGCTGTTCATGCCCAAGGGCACTTCTTCCGGCGGTCTGCAGATTTCCTACGTCGACCTCAGCAGCATCGACAGCGACATCTTCCTGATAGTCGACGGTCTCAATGCCGAAGGTACCATGATGAGCGTGGCTCCCTTCTTCAGCTACACCTACAAGGACAACAAGGCTGTCGGTCTGAAACTGAAGTATTCGAAAGGTTCCGGCGGAATCTCGGACGTGGACCTCTCTCTCCTCAGCGACGATCCTCTTCTCTCCCTCGAAGACATCAAGGCCAGTACGAGAAACATTCAGCTGCAGTTCTTCCAGAGGTCCTACCTCGGTCTGGACCAGAACGGCCGGTTCGGTCTGTTCAATGACCTGGTGCTCTCCTACGGAACCAGCAGAAGCAGTTTCTCGGTCGGGGAAAAGAATCTGGACGCCTACACCAACACAAAGAAAGTCAAGCTCGGAATCTGTCCCGGCATCATGATATTCATCCTCAACAACATCAGCACTCATGTCTCGATGAGCATCGGTGGAGTGTCGTTCACCCACACCGAGAACTTCAAGGATGGTGTCCTGTCGGGCAGCAGGGACTACACCAAGGCGCATTTCGCCCCGGATGTCTCCGACATTTCGATGGGACTGACTGTCTATTTCTAACAGTTTCGAGAACACCTGGATCAAATGATCAAGCGGATTATCATACTACTCTCCCTGGCTGTAACGGTCCTTGCAGGATGCATCAGCAATGACATCCCGGCCGCCTCAGGCAAACCAGCCTCCATCGTGGAGATGGTTGCAGAAGGCGCCGAGGTCACAATCGACCAGACCCGCCACATTGTCGTCTTCAATCTGAACGAAAGCACCGACATCCGCAATGTCCGGATCATCGGCGTCACGTTCAACACCGATGGCGTCACACCTGACATCCCTCTTGAAGGACCGATCGACCTCAGTTCCCCGGTGAAGGTCACCCTGCACGGGGAAAAGGACTCTTTCTGGACTCTCAAGGCGGAACAGAACATTGAGATGTATTTCTCGGTCACAGGACAGGTCGGCGTCAGCAGGATCGATGCGGTGAACCACAGGGCGATCACACAGGTCAGCAGTTCCGTCAACAGGAAGGCCCTGACCATCTCCTCACTGAAACTCGGGCCTGAAGGCCTGACATCCTACAGCCCTTCCCCGGATGAGATCCACGACTTCTCAAACGGCCAGGAGATCGATGTCACCTTCCACGGGAGGACAGAAACCTGGAGCCTTTTCGTAGAGCAGACCGAATCCCTGATGGAACTGCTTTCGGCAGAGGCCTGGACAAGGGTGGCATGGCTCGAGGCCAGCGGAATCGAAGGGAAGAGCTGCGGCTTCAGAATCAGGGAAAAGGGACAGGAAGAATGGACCGAGGTCCCGGATGTCGTCATGGAAAACGGAATATTCAAGGCCATGGCGGACAATCTGTCTCCGCTCACTGAATATGAATGCACGGCTTACTGTGAAGATGAGACCACAGCAATCGCTTCCTTCACCACTGAAGATGAGGTCCAGCTGCCGAATGCAGGCTTCGAGACCTTCAGCAATGCCGAATCTTCCAAATACTACTCATTCTTCGACCCGGAAAGTGCCGACCCGCAGCTTCGCAGCAAATGGTGGGGCAGCGGCAACAAGGGTTCCACGACAGTAGGTTCGACATATTCGATCACAATCCCCGAGACAGAAGACTTCGCAGAAGGCAAGGCATCCGTCAAGCTGATGTCCCAGTACGTGATCATCAAGTTCGCCGCGGGAAACATCTTCTCCGGAGAGTATTACAAGACAATCGGGACATCCGGAGGTATCGTAAGGATGGGAAGGCCGTTCACCCTGAGGCCTAGGAAACTGTCTTTCAAGATAAAGTACAACTGCGGCAAGGTTTCGGAAAAGACCCTCGGAGGCTATCCTGACGGGGATCCGGTCAAGGTCGGCGACAACGACCGCGGCTGTGTCTGGGTCTCTCTGGGCACCTGGGATTACCACAAATACGGAGGTTCGGCCGACAGTCCGGTGGAGATAAACACCACTGACAGAGGCACTTTCTTCAATCCTGACGGTCCGGACGTCATCGCCTACGGAAGTTTCGTCACAGACAGGAGCATCGAAGAATGGACGACCGTCGAGATTCCTCTCGACTACAGGACCACAACCGTGAAGCCGACTCACATCATCGTCTCTGCGGCAGCCAGCATGCTGGGAGACTATTTCACCGGAAGCGCGGAATCCGTGATGTGGCTTGACGATTTCAGGCTTGAGTATTGAGACTGATCACGCAATCGGCAATTCTTGACGCCGCCTGGCGGTGCGAGATGAAGATGACCGTACGCTTTCCGCTGCACCTTTCCCGGATGTTGTCCAGAAGTCTGGCTTCGGTGTCAAGGTCAAGAGCGGAAGTGGCTTCATCGAGAATCAGCACTCCTCCCTTGTGAAGAATGGCTCTTGCAACAGCGATCCTCTGGCACTGGCCCACACTCAGGCCGGTGCCTTTTTCGCCACAGACAGTGTCCAGACCATCCTCGAGCGAATAGACGAATTCGGCAGCCGAAAGGGTCAGGGCCTCCCTGATGTCCTCTTCAGTAGCATCCGGGCAGGCAAACAGCATATTCTCCCTGATCGTGCCGCTCATCAGCGAATCCCCCTGCGGGACATAGGTGAAATTGCATCTCGTGTCGACTCCGCAGGCAACTTCTCCCTGTTTTGCAGAATAGACGGACACCTTTCCGGAAAGAGGTTTCAAGAGTCCAAGTACAAGCCGGGTGAGAGTGCTCTTCCCCACTCCGGTCGGCCCGTTGATGACAGTCAGGGAGCCGGGAGCGAAATCATGGGAGAAATGCTCCAGAACCGGTATGGAGTCATAGGAAAAGGTCACATCCTCTACTCTGACGCCGGGAGCATCCTCAAAGAAGACATCCCCGCGGGAAACCTCGACCTCCAGGTCCAGAAGCTCCAGAAGTCTCTCGACGGAGGTCACTGACTTTATGAATGCAGGAATATGCGTGGACAGGTCGGCGACAGGCCTCTGAATCTGCCCCACCAGCTGCAGGAACGAGGTCATCATTCCGAAAGTGACCGTGCCGTGGAGGATTCCGAAAAGTCCCCAGAGGAAAGCCACAGCGTAGCCTCCAGTGAAACCGATCTGCATGAAGCCTCTGGCCACAGCATTGAAATTCAGGCGCTCGACGGTCTTCTTCTGAAGATGGTCCTGAACTCCGGACATCTTCGAGACGACATTGCCGACTCCGAAAAGAGTCAGGACCAGAACCCTGTTCTGAAGGTTTTCCTGGACCAGCTGCTGAACCAGGGAATCATCGGCTCTGATCTCCGCAGTCAATTGACGTATCTTCTTGAAATACAGCTTTGAGCATCCAACCATCAGAAGCATCATTACAAGTATCAGCCAGAGCAGTGAAGGCTCCAGGAACAGCATGTAGACCGAAGCGGCAGCCAATTGGAGCAAGGTGACCCCGACAGCCGGAATCCTCTCGCAGAGAAGCTCCGCCACGACCCTGACATCCTCCTCCAGACGGTTGACGGTGTCGCCGGTGTGGAATTCTTCCTTCCCATTCCAGCCTGAACTGAGCACATGGGAGAAGAAATCCTCCCTCAGACGGTTGCGGCACTTCATGGAATTCAGGTTCTGGATGTATGAATATGCAATGCCGCAGCCGATCTGTCCCAGCATCACACAGCACAGGATCACCACCGATGCGTACAGCGGGGCTGAACTTTCACCGGTGACGATGTCGATCAGTCTCTTGCAGACCCAGACGAAGGTAAGCGAACAGCAGATCCGCAAAGTCCCGACAAAGACTGTCGTGAGCATCAGCCCCCGGTAGGGCGTCGACATATTCCAGAGCCCTTTCAGGCAAGTCTTCAGATCTTTCATAGCGACGCGAAATCAGAAGGTTTCACTCTGCGGTACACTCCGAGGATGATCCTGCGGAACGGAAGCAGAGCACGCCAGAGGATACCTCTGCAGGGAGGAGTGAATTCCCGGCGGCCGCTGCGGCGTATTCCCGTGACCACGGCAACGACATCTCTCCTGCGGAAATGCTCCTTGCCACGGATGTTCCCGTCGCCCATCGAAGTCAGCCGGTCGCCTTCCACATGGATGATCCTGTGAAGGATGTGCCGGCCACCCAGCTTGAACAGGACAATGTCCCCCACAGCGATTTCATCCCCTGCCGGTGAAAGAATGACCGAATCCTTGCCGCTTCTGATGAAAGGCATCATGCTGTTGCCTTTCGGAATGATCGTCACGTTCTTTCCCCGTGCGATACCATCTTCGACAGTGGCGAAGAACTCGGAATTTGCGAGAGTCATCTTGTCCATGGTGACAAAGTTAACAATATTCTGATTAAATTTGTGTCTGCGGACGACAAAGCTGACTGCAGCCGATTGTCGCAAGAATGCTCGAAACATGTCTGAAGAACTCAACCTCGTACGGGATCTGGCCGTCATCCTGGTGTCGGCCGGAGTGTTCACAATCATCTCCAAGGCCCTCAAGCAGCCTCCTGTGCTCGGCTACATCATTGCCGGGCTCCTCGTCGGTCCGCACATCAGTTTCTTCCCCGGGATCACCAGCCAGGAAACAGTCAGCCAATGGTCCGAGATCGGAATGATCTTCCTGATGTTCGGCCTGGGACTGGAATTCAGCTTCAAGAAACTCCTAAAGGTAGGCTCCAGCGCCCTCGTGGCGGCAGGCACAAAGTTCATCGGAGTCTTCATCCTGGGCTTCGTGACTGCCCAGGCAATGTCCTGGAGCCTGATGGAAAGCGTCTTCCTGGGCGGTCTGCTGTCGATGTCATCGACGATGGTCGTCATCAAATCCTACGAGGATCTCGGCCTGAAGGAGAAGCCCTATTCGGGGATGGTCTTCGGCACGCTGGTCGTCGAAGACCTGATCGCCATCCTCCTGATGGTTCTCCTCTCCACGATGGCCGTCTCGCAGTCCTTTGCCGGCAAGGAACTGATGCTGAACATCCTCAAGCTCGTCTTCTTCCTGATTCTCTGGTTCCTCGTCGGAATATTCCTGATTCCCACAATCCTGCGCAAGGTCAAGGACGTCCTCAACGACGAGATCCTCCTGCTGGTCAGCATAGGCCTGTGCTTCGGCATGGTATTCCTCGCCAATGCAGTCGGTTTCTCCTCTGCCCTCGGAGCCTTCGTGATGGGCTCCATCCTTTCGGAGACAGTCGAGGGAGAACACATCGAAAGGATAGTGGAGCCGCTGAAGAACCTTTTCGGAGCGATCTTCTTCGTCTCCGTCGGAATGATGATCGACCCCGGAGTCATCCTCGAGCACTGGGTGATGGTCCTTTTCCTCTCGCTCCTTGTGATAGTCAGCCACATCGTCTTCGCCGGAGCCGGAATCATCCTGACAGGAAAAGGGCTCGACAATGCCGTCAAAGTCGGATTCAGCCTCGCCCAGCTGGGAGAGTTCGGCTTCATAATTGCCAGCGTGGGATGCTCCCTCGGGGTGATGCGGAGCTTCATCTACCCCGTCATCATCTCCGTTTCCGTCATCACGACTTTCACAACCCCGTACACCATCAAGGCAGCCTCGCCTTTCCTTGAATATCTCCGCAGAAAGATCCCGTCCAAATGGCTCGAAAGGCTCGAACCGGCCAGGGAATCCGTCAGCACAGCCTCCGAAGACAACGAATGGAAGAAGCTCCTCAAGTCCTATTTCTCGAGGATCATTCTCTACGGAGTCGTCATCATCGCCATCTACATCGGTTCCCGCCTGTACCTCGACCCGCTGGCAGCCAGGTTGCTGCCAAAGACCGGCGAGCAGGTCCGCAAGGCCATCGAACTCGCCGTCACCCTGATCGTGATGGCACCGTTCGTCTACGGACTGGGGATTAACTCCGGCTCGATCAAGACATCGGTCACCAAGTTGCTGAAGGAGAAGGAAAGGAATGTCTGGCCGATCATCGGACTGATCCTGGTCCGTTCCTTCATCGCAGTCGGCATAGTGCTGGGAGTCATCTCGACCTATTTCCACATGGCGGGCTGGATGATTCTCGTGAGCATCTTTGCGGGAATATGCTTCATCCTCGCAGCGAGACGCTCCATGCACAGGATCTCGGCCCTCGAAGAGCATTTCATCAAGAATCTCAATGCGAAGGAAAGATCCGAGAGAAAGAAGCGCCCGGTCTCGTCGTCGGTCAGGAGAGAGCTCGAACACTACAATGTCTTCACCCGGACAGTCACCCTTCCGCCCGATTCCGGTTTCGCAGGGGTGCTGCTGAAAGACATTCCGTTCCGCTCGCAGACCGGCGCCAACATCATCAAGATCAGCAGGGGCACGAAGGAGATCGTGGTGCCATCCGCGGAACAGGAGCTCTTCCCGGGCGACCGGATTCTGGTCGTCGGCACCAAGGAGCAGCTGGACAGGTTCCAGGCCCTGACGGAAGCCTCGGCGGAGAAGGAGGAAGGACAGAGAAGAAGCTTCCGCATCGAAGCCGTGACACTGAATATGGAGTCGTTCCTGACCGGAAAGACTCTCCGGGGCGCGAATCTGAGGAAATACGGCTGCATGGTCATAAGTGTCCTCCACGAAGGGGATTTCATCACCAATCCGGAGCCGGATTTCCGGTTCAGCGAGGGTGACACGATCTGGATAGCCGGAGATGTGGATGCCCTGGGATGGGTCTGAGGACGGCTCGCGAGGACGCAGCAGCCCTGCTTGCCGGCGCCTTCGGATGAGAACGGCTTTCATTCCAGGCTGGACATGGACGGAAGAGAAAGTATTATGTTTAGGAATCCATAAAGAACTGAATACCAATGGAAGAGAAAACTGACACCATGGCAGACACTCAGCCCGGGAAGATGAACGGATGGCTTGCCCTGAGCCCTCTGGCTCTGTTCCTTGCCATCTTCCTGACATCTTCCCTCATCGCCGGGGATTTCTATTCCGTACCGGTCACGGTAGCCTTCCTGGTTGCCTCGGCATATTCGGTCATCATCTCCAGAGGCAGGATGGCAGACCGCATCGGCATCTTCTCGAAGGGAGCCGGAGACAAGAACATCCTCCTGATGGTCTGGATATTCATACTCGCCGGAGCCTTCGCCTCCTCCGCCAAAGCCATCGGCAGCGTGGAATCGACAGTCAATCTGACACTTGCCATCGTCCCTCCGAAGTTCCTTCTCGCGGGACTGTTCCTGGCGTCCTGCCTGATCTCGATGTCCATCGGATCCTCGGTGGGAACCATCGTAGCCCTGATTCCCATCGCAAGCGGAATCGCCAGCCAGGCTTCCCTCCCCCTCTCCCTCGTTGCCGCGCTGATTGTCGGAGGCTCTTTCTTCGGTGACAACCTGTCCTTCATCTCGGACACCACAATCGCCGCCACCACTTCCCAGGGCTGCTCCATGAAGGACAAGTTCAGGGTGAACATCGGTATAGCCGGCCCGGCAGCCCTCATCGTCGCGGCCATCTACACCGTGATCGGCCTTGAATATTCAAGCGCCCCGGTCATCGGTCAGATCGAGCCGCTGAAGCTGATCCCCTATTTCTCCGTCATCCTGATGGCCTTCTGCGGAATCAATGTTGTGATCGTCCTGGCGGCAGGAGTGCTCCTGTGCCTGGCAATAGGCATCATCAGCGGCACATCCCCGGCTGTCCTGGCGGCCAGCATGGGAGAAGGAATCGGAGGAATGGGCGAACTGATCATCGTCACCCTCCTGGCCGGAGGCATGCTCGAAGTCATACGGCACAACGGCGGCATCGACTTCATCATCAAAGGTCTGACCGGAAAGATAGGAGGACGGAGAGGAGCGGAATTCAGCATTGCGGCCCTTGTGAGCCTTTCAAACCTCTGCACCGCCAACAACACCATAGCCATCCTCACCGTGGGCAAGATTGCCCGTGAGATCACGCAAAGATTCGGACTCGACCCGAGGAAGAGCGCGAGCCTTCTGGACGTGTTCTCCTGCATTGTCCAGTGTGCGATACCTTACGGAGCGCAGATGCTGATGGCGTCAAGCCTGACCGGGATTCCGGCCACCAGCATAATCCCGTGGCTCTTCTACCCTGCCGCATTGCTGGTCATGGCCTGCATCGGCATCATATTCAATTACCCGCGCAACCTTTCAAAGTCTCTGGACAAGAAGAAATGAGCCTCCCGGAGAGTGGAGACGACGCTGAAAAGAAAGCCTGCCGCAAGGGCGGAAGCCTCAATAAAGAGTTTGGCGCAATGATCGCCAGCCTGGATGAATATCCAGACAGATGAGGGTGGAAGCCGGATCAGCCGAGAATGGCCTTCAGAAGCTGCTCAGGAGTGTCCACGACAGCGGAAGGAGAGCAGCCTTCCAGTTCCTCACGCGTCCTGAAGCCCCAGGTGACACCGATTGTGCGGACTCCGGCATTGGCCCCGGTCTGCATGTCCACATCCGAGTCGCCGACATAGACCACCTTCTGCCTGTCCGTACAGAGCGCGGCCTGCATGATCTGATTGACGATTGCGGGATCAGGTTTGATAGGCTGGCCTTCCCTCTGTCCGAGAACCATCACGAAATCCAGCTCCGGAAAGAAATGCCTGACAAGCTTCTCAGCCCCGTCCTGGTACTTGTTCGAAGCGATCGCCAGCTTGACACCGGCATCCCGGAGCGAATGCAGAAGGCTGGATATTCCTGAATATGGGCGGGTCCTGTCACACTTGTGCTCTTCGTAATAGGGAAGGAAGAAGGATGCCATCAGCGGGACGTTCTTCTCGATGGTCTGAGCGTCGATGCGGGGTGCGGAAGGGTCGGCAGGCTGCATTGCGGCGCGGAAGAGATTGTAGATTCCTCTGCCCACAAGATTGTAGTAATCAGACATTTCCCTGGTCGGGAAGCCACAGTTGGCAAGGGCATGGTTGGTGGCGGTGCCAAGGTCTTCTACGGTGTTGAGAAGAGTTCCGTCAAGGTCGAATATTGCGAGTTCTGTCATTTGCCGATCTATTTTTGGTCTGCAAATCTACTCAAGAATGGCCTCTTTTGCAACTTCTCTATTCAGGAACCGGCCTCGTCGCCACATCAAGAGCCTGTCTCAGCCCACATCAGGATCCCCCTCGTCGCCACATCAGGAGCCTACCTCAGCCCACATCAGGAACCTGGATCAGAAACACATATAGACCTGGATCAGACCACATCAGGGCCGGCCTCAGCACCACATCTTGGTACTGCCTCAGCCCATCTCAGGAACCTGGATCAGACGAGATGGCTCACTACCATGTGCAGCTCCAGAACCTCGCCTTCGGAATCCCTGACTTCGAAGCAGTCAGTCCCGTCCGGAAGCGGCTTTCTCGACATCGTGCGCCCTGCCCCCTCCCTGACAGAAGCTTTCGCAGCCTTCAGAGCCTTCTCGCCGGAAGCATAAGAGAACTTCAGTGCCTTGCTCCGGCCGTCACGGTAGTGCCTGTCCTTCTTCTCAAGCGCAGTCATCCTGTCGTCATATTCAGCATCCCACTGCCTGTAATAGTCCATTTTCTCATCTTCGAACAAGGCAAGGGGCACATCGTGTGTGAGCCTGGAGACGCCGAGCCCGACCTGGCGAAGCGGAGTCACTCCGTCCCAGACATCGGGAATCATCCGCCTGGCCTCATTCAGGATCACTGCCGTAACATCCGTCGGGAAAGTCAGGCTGTGCTGCCTGGAACGGCTGATGAAATCCCTGGTCTTGACAAAGACCGAGACATTGCCGGCCGCGAAATGGTCCTTCCTGATCCTGTGGGCGACAATGCAGGCAACATTGAAAAGCTGACGGTCGAGCAAGGCGGGATCGGAGATATCGTTGGGGAAAGTCCTTTCCGCGCTGTAGCTCTTCGCCTCTTCCTCTTGAGTGCAGACCGGAGAATCATCCTTCCCATTTGCGCTGTCGCGCGCCGTCCTGGCACCTTTGGGACCGAATATGTGGAGCATGACATTGTCCGGAGCCACAGCGAGCTGGCCGATGGTCTTGATCCCGCAGGCGATGAGCTTTTCCGCACTCTTCCTGCCGACCCAGAGAAGGTCGCCGACCGGCAGAGGCCACATCTTGTCCGGGATTTCCTCAGTCCATAGGGTATGGACCCTGTCAGGCTTCTCGAAGTCCGATGCCATCTTCGCCAGAAGCTTGTTGGGACCGACACCGATGTTGACCGTGAAGCCCAGCCTGGAAGCGATTTCCCGGCGCAGGGCGTCGGCTGTTCCGAATGCCTTCTTCTTATCCACCCTGCCGGTCATTTCGATGAAGCACTCATCGACCGAGAACTGCTCCAGGACAGGTGAATATGTCCTGCAGATCGCTATGAAGGCCTCCGAGCATTTCTTGTACCACTCCCAGTCACCGCGCACGACCACCAGTCCGGGACATTTTCGCAAAGCCATCGAAACCGGCTCTGCCGTGTTGATTCCGTATTTCTTCGCAGGGATGGATTTGGCAGTGACGATGCTCCTCCTGTCCTGAGGGTCGCCGGAAACGACGGACGGAACGGTGCGGATGTCCAGCTTTTCCCCACGCAGAAGCATCTGGACCGCCGTCCAGGAAAGGAAGGCGGAATTGACATCTACATGGAACACAATCCTCTCCATAGCCGTCATCTCCACACGCTGCATCTACAGAAGCCGGGCAAGTTCGTCGTAGTACATCTTCGAAACAGGCACCTTGCCCATCTCATCGACATTGAAAAGGGTGTAGATGATGCCATCCTTACCCCTGCTCAGAAGCCTGATGTGCTTGGGATTGACATAGAATGACCTGTGGCAACGGACAATCCCGTGCCTTCTGGCAGCCTCCTCGAAACTCTTCATCGAATTCCGCACCGGGAAGACCTTTTCCCGGCCGTTCTCCAGATAATGCACATTTATGTAGTTGGAATCCGCAGCCACATAGACCACAGCCGCCGGGTCGATTGTCAGCTTCAGCCTGTGATGCTCGTCATAAAGCTTCAGAAGGGCCTCTTCCGGCACCCTCGAGGCATCCTCCATGTCGGATTTCATGTTGATGATGATCCTGAAAAGGATGGAGATGAGGTAAGGATAGACAAGGGTCAGGAAGTTTATCTGAATACACTGGGAGAGTGCGGTGAAATACGGAACCGGCACATCGGAAAGCCGAAACAGGGTGACATAGAGAGCGAAGAAGAAGGACACAGCCAGAACCTCACCCAGACACCAGACCACATAGTGCCACCACTTGAAACGGATTGCCCTGTAAAGGAAATGAAAGATAAGCCTTGAGAAGGCAAGCACACCTATCATGATGCAGCTGAGCATCAGAAGATGGAAAGTCCAGGATTTGCCGCCCATCTCGAAGTTCTGCTTGAAGGAGAAGGGATTGTACACGATCATGAATACAAAGAAGAAGACCGGGAACAGAAGCGCGTACTTCAGCTGTCCCCAAATCCTGCCGGAAACTCTAAGATCAGTGTTCATCTCGATAACAAATCATCAGTCATAGGAAATCTCTCTGTCCCCCAGCCTATAATTCCGTCCCGTACAGACGTGGGACAAACAAGGGATACTTGTGAAATCCGTCCCCAATATAGCAAAATTTTCCGCCAAAACCTCTTTTCATCCCATCAAAGCAGTGTTATATTGCAATTTCTTCATCGGAGGGCAGAGAGTTCATAATTTTGTCACGGATCCTCGAATGAGACTGCTGTCATTCCCGGCCTGTGAAAGACCCCGGGACTCCGGCAGGGAGATCCGGGCAAGGGGAATCCGGTAAGGACTCCGGGCAAGGACTCCGGGCACTGGATTCCGGCAGGGAGATCCGGGAAATGACTCCCAGACACGGACTCCAGCAAGGACCTCCGGATAAGATTATTTAAACAATGACGACAATGAAGACCTTCGAACTTCTGGTGACAAAAGACAATGCTGACGAAAAGGGAATCGCTACCATCCCATCCATGCTTTCACAGATAACTGGAACGATGGAAGAATGCCGTGAAGACGCCATGACACTCAGAAATACGGTGTTCGAACTGTTCGAAAGGCCAAAGGTAGACGACATCTACAACCTGACCCTTGTAGAAAGCCGGAAGACATCCAAAGGCTCTGAGGAAAAGGCCATAGTCACGGACCAGGACGGCCACGAAATTGGCTGCTGCACCTCAGAATGGAGTACACTGGCTCCTGACCAGGGGATGAGACGTCCGGACAGCACCGAGTACATCAGGAAGTTCTTCAAGCTCCTGCCGGACGAAATCTGCAAGACAGGCCTCTCGATAAGGCTGGAGCTCAGATTCCACGAAGAGCCGCTCCACATCGGCGACATTTCCTACAGGCTCATGACCCCGAGGAGCGACACCTACCTCTTCAGCGTCGGCACCGGGGACAACATCATCTGCACCGCCGCACTCACAACAGAATAAAGGTTACGGGAATCATCTGCACCGCCGCACTCACAACAGAATAAAGGTTACGAGGATCATCTGCACCGCTGCACTCACCACAGAATAAAGGTTACGGGGATCATCTGCACCGCCGCACTTACTACAGAATAATTGCTCCGGGGTGGAACGGCATAGCGTCGCTCCACCCCGGAATATTCAAATAAATGCCCCGGAATATTCAAAAAGATTCCTGAATATCCCGCCACGGGCATCAGTCTGTCATCTGATCACCGGAAGCCAGGTCTGGATGTGCGAACCCTTCCAGCAGTCTACCGAAGAGTAATCCACCATCTTTATGTCGCCGCCGGTCGTAGGGACAACGAACTGCATCCTGGTACCGGGACGCTCCGGAGTCACCTGCCTGACCTTCACCTCGCCATTCTCATCGGCAACGACCTGGACAGGCTTGTTGTAGTCCGGATCGATGTTCTCGTCGCGGGCAAGGACGATAGGGCCCCACTGGACGGCCTGGAAGAACTCTCCCTCAGGATTGCGTCCACCCTTCGGAGCATCGATCAGCCTTGCGCGGAAATCGAAGACGATACGGATCATGTCACCCTTCTTCCACCTTCTGCTGATGGCAAGATACTCTCCCGGCTTAACCCCGCGGACGGCCTTCCCATTGACCTCGACATAGGTGTCCGGGCTCCAGGTCGGCATGTAAAGCCTGACGGAGAATTTGCCTGCGACCGAAGGATCCACTGAAATCTTAACCTCATTACCTCTCGGGAACTGGGAATCGACAGTCAGAACGACCTCATCCCCCTTTGCAGTCTTTGCGACAGCCTTTCCGGCATTGTAGAGGTTCACGACAGGGCCTTCGGCATCCTGCATGACAGCGACATAAGGGATGTAAGCCAGACCGGTAGGACCGTTGAGATTGCAGCAGGTCACAGGAAGACCGTCGAAATTCCATCCCCAGCCATAATTGGTAACCTTCTCGCCATTGAGCAGATTGACATAGCTGAAGCCCTTGCCGTCCGGCCTCATCGCACCGAGGAGACCGTTGTAGATGTACTTCTCGATGGCATCGACAGCGGAAGGGTCTCCGGTCAGGCGAAGATACTGCGAACAGTACTTGATCCAGGTCACACCAACGCAGGTCTCCATCATCCTGACAACGGAAGGATTGGTCTGCTCGACAGCGGTGTTGCTCCATGCCTCTCCGCAGACTTTAGGCCAGTAGACATCGGCGCCGCCATTGCCGATGATGGTGATTTCGTTCTCCTTCACGGAACGGAAATACTTCTCGATGGTCTCCAGAAGGACAGGGTCGCCGGTGGCGCGGTAGTATTCGACAAGACCCTCCCAGAGGGATGTCATCTCGTAGGCCTTCGGATAAGGCTGGCCGACGGATGTCAGCGGGTCGCCGTCACGGACAGCCTGGAACATATTCTTGCCCAGTCCGCCTCCGCAGTCGACGATGTAGGCAGCGTAGTCGAGATATTCCTGCTTTCCGGTAATATAATAAAGTCTCATTATCGGCTCGAGGATGGTCGAGGACTCGATGTGGTTGTCGCTCCACCCGAAATCCTTGATGCTGACTCCGGTCTGAGGACCGATCTGGGTCATCACGCTGGCAGCCTCCTTCTCCATCGCGTCAAGGACCTTCGGATCCTGATCCACGTCGAGATAGTACTGGCTGAGGGCAAGGAGGACATATTTTCTTTCCCAGATGTCACCGTCGGTACCGCCCGGCTGATTCTCGACCGCAGTGCAGCTGATGCTGCCGTTCGGCTTCATGGTCCCGATCAGCGAATAGACCACATCCTTGGTAAGATCCCGCAGTTCCTCGTCGCGGGTGTACCTGTACATAAGGGCATTGGTCCTGATAGCCTTGCCGACCATCTCCCCGAGGGCGAACTGCTTGCGCCCGGTACGGAAGAATTCCACGACGGAATCATAAGGCATGACACCTTTTGCCCAGTTCTCGACGGACTTGCGGATGTCATTCTCGAAATAGTCCGTGAGAGTCACAGCCCCGGAAGGAAGAGGCTCCATCACATTCTCCACCTTCCTCTGTCCCTGCGCGAAAACAGCGGCGCTGAGACCGAGAGCTGCAAGAAAAGCAATTGATTTTTTCATGTTCAGAATAGTTATTGGTTCAGTGTACGAAAAATCGTTCTTCAATCATTACAAATATAACAATCTTCTGCTTATTTTTGCAAACAGCTTCATAACCACAACTACCAATGATCAGGATTTTCTGCACCAACACAGGCACTAGCCGCGAATTCCAGGAAGGAGCATCGCTTCTGGAGATCTCCGAAGGTTTCGGTTTCGATGAACCGTTCAGGATCCTGGCGGCAAAAGTCAACAACGTTGCCCAGGGACTCAGATTCAGGGCCTACCACAATCTGAACGTCGAATTCGTCGACTACAAGGCCTACATAGGCAGGGAATTCTACTGCCGCTCGCTCTGCCTGCTGCTTCACAAGGCGGCCGGCGACATATTCCCGGGCAGCACCCTGACAATCAAACGCCCTATCTCGAAAGGTTATTTCTGCGACCTGGTCAAAGCGGACGGCACCCCTACGGAAGAAAAGGACGCCGACGCCATCAGAAGCAGGATGGAAGAGCTTGTGGCCTTGAATATGCCGATACGGCGCCACGAGCTCCAGACCGACGAGGCCATCCGCATATTCAGGAAAAACGGCCGCGAAGACACAGCCAAACTCCTCGAGACCAGCGGAGACGTCTACACGACCTGCTACTCCCTGGACGGTACGATGGACTACTACTATGACGAGCTGGTGCCGTCCACAGGCTACCTCAAAGTCTTCGGGCTCATCCCCTACGAGCACGGCCTTCTCCTCAGGGTTCCGGACCGTCACAACCCGACCGAGCTCGCCCCGATGTTCCACCAGCCGAAGACCTTCGAAGTCTTCAAGGAAGCCAGCATCTGGAACAGCTTCATGGACCTGGCCAATGTGGGCGACGTCAACGAGCAGATCCTTTCAGGCAACGCCTCAGACCTGATCAGGATCGCAGAAGCCCTCCAGGAAAAGAAGATCGTCCGTATCGCCGAGGAGATCGAGAAAAGGCATTCCGACCGGGAGAACCCGGTTCAGCTCGTGCTGATCACCGGACCGAGCAGCAGCGGCAAGAGCACGTTCTGCAAGAGGCTTTCCACCCAGCTCAAGGCCTGCGGACTCCACCCGGTCTCATTCTCGACAGACGACTATTTCGTCAACCGCGTGGACACTCCCCTGCTCCCCGACGGCTCCTACGACTTCGACAACTTCGAGACAGTCGACTACAGATGCCTCCAGAGCGACCTCCTGAAGCTCCTCGGCGGCGAAGAAGTGGATGTCCCGCAGTACAACTTCGTGACCGGCGAGAAAGAATACCACGGAAAGAAAAAGAAACTGGGAGAACGCTCCGTAGTGCTGCTGGAAGGCATCCACGCCCTCAATCCGCGCCTCACGGACAAGGTCCCCGAGCAGAAGAAATACAAGATATTCATCAACGCAATCACCTCCATCTCCCTGGACAGCCACAACTGCATCCCGACAAGCGACAACCGCCTTCTCAGGAGAATCGTGCGCGACTACCTCAAGGGAGCCTTCAGCGTCCGCGAATCCATCGCCAACTGGCCTAACGTCAGGAGAGCCGAAGTCAAATGGATCTACCCGTTCCAGGAAGAAGCCGACGTGCTGTTCAACTCGACCTACCTCGTCGAATTCGCCGCCCTCCGCTCGAAAGCCGAAAGAATCCTCTCGACAGTCCCGAAGAACTGCTCCGAATACACCGAAGCAGCACGACTCCTGAAGTTCCTGCACTGCTTCCTGTCAGTCTCCGACAAGGACATCCCAGCCACCTCCCTCATCCGCAGCTTCATCGGCTAGCCTAGCCGGAGAGCGCACAGCCCTCATCGGCATGCCACCGCCCTCATCGGCCAGCCACGCCGGAGAGGCATGCCCAAGCATCCCCCAATCGGCCAAAGAACGTGAAGAAGCCGGCAGGAGGGCAGAAAGGCTACGGCACGAAGGCCTGCTAGCCGAAGATCATATTCAGAAGACAGGCGAGCCGGATTCCTCCTCTGACGAGCTGCCTGTCGGCAAGCACCGTCGCATTGTAGCAGTCAACATCGGTCAAGGTGTCCGGCCTGACGATGTCATAGGCAACAAGGCACTCGACGGCATTCTGATGGACCCAACCGAGCACATCGCCATCCATCGCGATAGCCTTGACCTCCTTCCTGGAAAGATTCCTGGTCAGATGGTCGCAGTACTCGCCCGGACTCCAGTCGTGGATACCGTACCGATCGGGAACATGGTCCCAGATGCCGTGGAACAGAACTTTCTCGCCTCCACCCACATTGACCCAGTAATTGGTAGAGCGGAAGTTGTAGATGACATGGCTCGGGCAATGGATGTCCGGCACGAAATGCGCCAGCCACGCCAGATAAAGCGTAACCGTCGAATCAGGAAGGTTGCGGTAGCCACCATCCTTCATCTCATCGACAGCCTTGCGGATGCACATCACGGCATCGCCCTTCTGGCTGATGCCGCTGTCATCGTAGTCACCATTTGAATATTCCATCTTCCTGTTGACGGGCGAACAATGGTCGAACCATTCATTGGAGAGCCCGAGCTTGTAATGATACCCCATGTAATCCATGTAGGACGCATACCAGGTCAGCGTGTGCCCCTCAAGGTACTTCGAGATATTCTTGCGTGCCTTTTTGGTGAGGTACTTCTCAGCAATCATCGTAGAGGCGTCATGCCCCCTTTTGTCCCAGGAATATGATGCCGTAGCGACCAGCGACATCAGCAGGATAATCAGAAATCTTTTCATGGCGTAATTATTTAACTGTCCCGCAATATACGAAAAAAAAGGCTGACCTGAAAGTCTTTCGGACTTCGGCCAGCCTTCTGTGCTCTGTTAGGGACTCGAACCCTAGACCCACTGATTAAGAGTCAGTTGCTCTACCAACTGAGCTAACAAAGCATTTCGGTTTTGGAAAGAATCTTCAACCTTTGTGATTCGTTCGGGGCTCGAACCCGAGACCCCAACATTAAAAGTGTTGTGCTCTACCTACTGAGCTAACGAATCTTTCCGTTTCCCTCGTCAAGGTGTTCCTTTCGTTCGGGATTGCAAAGGTAGGACAAGTTTTTATTTTATCCAAGACTTTTCCGGAATTTTTTCATCTTTTTTAAACTTTAACGATTCATAGGCCGCCCATCACTCACCCGCACCGTACCGAAGGGCCGGCCAGAGCATCGGGAAGAGACCGGTTCGAGATTGGTTGGGTGATGCTTCGCCACGCGGGGATTCCACTGAGGTACCTGTGGGTAGGGTGGCCGTGGCAAAGACCCGCCAGAAGACCCTCTTCGCCACGCGAGGATGCCACTGAGGCACCTGCAGGCAAGGTCGCCGTGCCGAAGGCCGGCATGAAAGCCGTCACAGCCCCACCGCGGCACGAAATCAGCCGACGGCAGCAGGGAAAACGAGGATATTTGCTATTTTTGCAGTAATCATATTCAAAGACGAACAAAATCAGCAATCATGAAGTCCATAAAAAGAATTATCAGAATGATGAGCCTCGGAGCCATTGTAATCGCCGGAGCATCATGCTCTCAGGCTGAAAAGAAGACAGAAGAAGCCGGATTCAGGTACCTTATCGACGAATTCGCGGATCTCAAAGTCATGCGCTACCGCATCCCCGGCTGGGAAGAGCTTTCCCTCCGGCAGAAGGAATATGTCTACCACCTCGCGGAAGCAGCCAAATGGGGACGCGACATCTATTTCGAGCAGAACTGCGAGGGCAACCTCCGGCTCAGGAAAGTCATCGAGAAGATAATAAATGAATATGCCGGCGACCGCACCACCGCCGACTACCTCAGTTTCGAGGTCTACGCCAAGAGAGTCTTTTTCTCCAACGGAGTGCACCACCATTATGCGGAAGACAAGTTCTTCCCGGAGTGCAGCAAGGAATATTTCGCCTCCCTGATAGAATCCGTCGGAGCCTTCGACCAAGGCATCCTGGACTTCGTCTACGACAGGGAATCCGGCCAGCAGAGACGCTCCACCAGCCAGGAAGGAGACATCGTGACCCTTTCGGCCGTCAACTACTACGAAGGAGTGACACGCAAGGAAGTGGAAGACTACTACGCCTCCATCGAGGACAAGAACGACCCGAGGCCGATTGCCTACGGACTCAACACCAAAGTCGTCAAGAAGGACGGCAAGGTCACCGAGCTTCCGTGGTGCGTCGGGGGCTTATATTCAGACCTCATCACGAAGATTTGCGACGAACTCGAAAAAGCCGCCGCTGTCGCCGAGAATGACACCCAGCGCAAATGCATCTCCCTCCTTGTCGACTACTACAAGACCGGAGACCTGCGCAAATGGGACGAATATAACGTGGCCTGGGTCGGCGAGCTTGAAGGCACAGTGGACTTCGTCAACGGCTTCGTGGAAGACTACAACGACCCTCTCGGACGCAAGGGAGCCTGGGAAGGCAACGTCAACATCAAGGACCACAAGGCCTCGGAACGCACCGAAATCCTCTCTGCCAATGCCCAGTGGTTCGAGGACAACTCCCCTGTCGACCCACGGTTCAGAAAGCCGGAAGTCAAGGGCGTCTCGGCCAAGGTGATCAACGTGGCCTGCATCTCCGGCGACTCCTATCCATCGACCCCTATCGGCATCAACCTTCCGAATGCGGACTGGATCAGAAAGGAATATGGCAGCAAGTCCGTAACCATCGCCAACATCACCCACGCCTATGACCAGGCCGCCAACGAATCGCCGAACAACATGCTGGACGAATTTGCCTGGGACGACGCCGAGAAAGAGCTGATCCGCAAATGGGGCTCCTACGCAGACGAGATCCACACCGACCTCCACGAATGCCTCGGCCACGGATCCGGCCAGCTCCTCCCGGGAGTCGCAACGACAGCTATGGGAGAATATTCATCAACCCTCGAGGAAACCCGCGCCGACCTCTTCGGACTCTACTATTCCGCCGACCCTAAGCTCGTCGAACTGGGAATCATGCCGGACGCCGAAGCCTACAAGGCTGAATATTCAAGCTACATCCGCAATGGCCTCTTCACCCAGTTCACCAGAGTCGAACTCGGAGCCAAGAACACCGAAGCCCACATGCAGAACCGCAAGCTGATCGCCCAATGGTGCTACGAGAAAGGCCAGAAGGACAACGTCATCGAGAAGAAGACCAGGGACGGCAAGACCTACTTCGTCATCAACGACTACCCAGCCCTCCGCAATCTCTTCGCCGAACTTCTCGCCGAAATCCAGCGCATCAAGAGCGAAGGCGACTACGAGGCCGGCAAGAAACTCGTCGAGACCTACGCCGTCAACATCGACCCGCAGCTCCACAAGGAAGTCCTCGATAGGTATGCCAAGCTCAACCTCAAACCATACGGCGGCTTCGTCAACCCCGACATCGTCCCCGTCATCAAGGACGGAAAGGTCGTCGACTACACCCTTGAATATACCGACAGCTTCCTCGACCAGCAGCTCAAGTACGGCCGCGACTACTCCCTGTAGCGGCCTGGTGCCGGGGAGGGAGCACCGGGGAGGGAGCGCCGGCAGGACGGCCGGGCGGCCGGCTGTCCGTTCGCCACACTGGGATGGCTCTGAGGTGCCTGTGGAAGGGGTCCCTGTGCCGAAGTGCCGATAGAAGCCCTCTTCGCCACGCGGGGATGGCACTGAGGCACCTGTGGGCAGGGTAGCCGTGGCAAAGACCGGTCAGAGCATCGGTACGTTGCCGGTCATGGACCGGTCGGCTGGCCGTTCGCCACACTGGGATGCCTCTGAAGTACCTGTGAAAGGGGTTCCCGTGCCAAAGTGCCGATAGAAGCCCTCTTCGTCACGCGGCCCTGCCTCAGAACCACCTGTAGCCGGGTGTGCCGTGCCAAACCCGATCGTGAACACGACCTTAATCCCAGCAACGGTACCGATTTCCTTCCCTTCGGCACGCGACCCTGCCCCAGAAGTGCTTCAGCTGAGGGTCCCCGTGCCAAAGTGCCGATAGAAGCCCTCTTCGCCACGCGAGGATGGCTCAGAACCACCTGTGGCCGCAGGTGCCGTGCCGAACCCGGTCGTGAACCCGACCATAATCCCGTCAACGGTACCGATTCCCTGCCCTTCGGCACGCGACCCTGCCCCAAAAGTGCTTCAGTTGATGGTCCCCGTGCCAAAGTGCCGATAGAAGCCCTCTTCGCCACGCGGGGATGGCTCAGAACCACCTGTAGCCGCGAGTGCCGTGCCGAACCCGGTCGTGACCCCGACCATAATCCCGCCAACGGTACCGATTTCCTTCCCTTCGGCACGCGACCCTGCCCCAGAAGTGCTTCAGTTGATGGCCCCCGTGCCGAAGTGCCGATAGAAGCCCTCTTCGCCACGCGGGGATGGCTCAGAACCACCTGTAGCCGCGGGTGCCGTGCCGAACCCGGTCGTGAACCCGACCATAATCCCGTCAACGGTACCGATTCCCTGCCCTTCGGCACGCGACCCTGCCCCATAAGTGCTTCAGTTGAGGGTCCACGTGCCAAAGTGCCGATAGAAGCCCTCTTCGCCACGCGGGGATGCCACTGAGGTATCTGTGGGCGGGGTGGAAGCCGATGCTGGTTGCCTAACTACCCTTCGAGCAAAACACCGAGCAAACCGAAAGCCATTACAGGTAGGTGTAGGGCATATTCGCTTGCTCGGTGAGGCCCAAATGGCTTCACCGAGCAAAGCAATCTGCCTCTGAGATGCCTGTAGGCATGGTGAGCCTGCCGGTGAAGGTCACGAGCCAGAGCCGGAAGAACGACTAGAGCATCGGAAAGAGACCGGTTATGGACCGGTCGGCTGGCCGTTCGCCGCACGGTGATGCCACTGAAGCATCTGTGGACTGGGTCCCCGTGGCGAAGTGCCGATAGATGTCCCCTTCGCCACGCGGCCCTGCCTCAGAACCACCTGTAGCCGGGGGTGCCGTGCCAAAGATGAAATAAATAACAATTTCTGCGGTTTCTATTGAATAATAGCGTATATTTGAATTGTTGGTATTGTAATAACAATTAGTTTGATTGAGGAGGGAGATATGATAGAGAACAATTACTACCACATGTTCGCGAATGGTGCTGACGCGAAAAATTTCATCATTTCTGAATCTGATTTCGTTTCGGCATTTAACCGGATTGGTGTGTGTGCATATTCATGCAATGTTACTGTTGTCGCCGCTTCCGTGGAGGACACCCACCCGCACGTGCTTCTATATGGTGGCTTTGAACAATGCAAGATATTCAAAAGCATGTATGAATCGATGTCTCTCAGGTACATCGGTCGGCGGAGGGATTCGTCCTATGCTGTGAAACTCAAATGCGAGTTGCTTAAGATAGAGGATGATGCTTATCTTAAGAATGTTGCAGCCTACACGATTGTCCAGGCCACGAAAGATGGTAAGGCCATCATGCCGTACGACTATTTATATGGTACTGGCGCTCTCTATTTCCGATCCCCGCACACGGTATTGCCATGGTTGGTGGACGCTCAAGGCAACATCCTCAAGCCGGTCCGTTTTGCGGAGTTGACAATGAAAGCGAGACGTGCAATCTGTTGCTCAAGAGTATTTGTGCCAGACGATTGGATAGTTTGCAATGGTATAATTCTGCCGACTAACTATGTGGATATCAATCGATTCGAACGAATATTCAAAACTCACAACTGTTTCAGGGCGTTCTTGTGCTCGGGCAAAAACAATGATGCAATGGTTCTGAACGCGATGGCCGAAGCACGCGGTTTGGCGATGGATGACTTGGAGGCAAGAACTGTATGCGCAAGTCTCTGCAAGCAGAAATACGGGGTGCAATCTTCAAAGTTCTTGAATATGCAGGAGCGCCTTCTATTGGCGCAAGATCTTCGGTCACAGTACCATCTTGGCTATCGGCAGATAGCTTTCCTTTCAAGATTGCCCGAGTTTGAATTGAAAAAATACGTTCGATAGTCTTTAATAATCCTTATTCGAGAAAAGGTTCCTTCGCCGCGCAGAGCCATCTCTGAGGTGGTTCTGTTGAGGGTCCCCGTGCCGAAGGGTCGGTCGGAAGCCCCTCTTCGCCACACTGGGATGCCTCTGAAGTACTTTTGGGAGGGGTCCCCGTGCCAAAGTGCCGATAGATGCCCTCTTTGCCACACTGGGATGCCTCTGAAGTACTTGTGGGAGGAATCCCAGTGCCAAAGTGCCGATAGAAGCCCTCTTCGCCACGCGGCCCTGCCTCAGAACTATCTGTAGCCGGGGGGTGCCGTGCCAAACCCGGTCGCAAACTCGACCATAATCCCGTCAACGATACCGATTCCCTTCCCTTCGGCACGCGACCCTGCCCCAGAAGTGCTTCAGTTGATGGTCCCAGTGCCAAAGTGCCGATAGAAGCCCTCTTCGCCACGCGAGGATGCCACTGTGGCATCTGTGGGCAGGGTCGCCGTGCCGAAGACCGGTCAGAGCATCGGTTAGTTTCCGGTCATGGAGCGGTCAGCTGGCCGTTCGCCACACTGGGATGCCACTGAGGTACCTGTGGAAGGGGTCCCTGTGGCGAAGTGCCGATAGATGTCCCCTTCGTCACACGGCCCTGCCTCAGAACCACCTGTAGCCGGGTGTGCCGTGCCAAACCCGGTCGTGAACCCGACCTTAATCCCTGCAACGGTACCGATTCCCTTCCCTTCGGCACGCGACCCTGCCCCAGAAGTGCTTCAGTGATGCCACTGAGGTACCTGTGGGCAAGGTCGCCGTGCCAAAGAACGGTCAGAGCATCGGTTAGTTTCCGGTCATGGAGCGGTCAGCTGGCCGTTCGCCACACTGGGATGCCACTGAGGTACCTGTGGAAGGGGTCCCCGTGCCAAAGTGCCGATAGATGTCCCCTTCGCCACGCGGCCTTGCCTCAGAACCACCTGTAGCCGGGGGGTGCCGTGCCGAACCCGGTCGTGAACCCGACCATAATCCCGGCAACGGTACCAATTTCCTTCCTTTCGCCACGCGATAACTTGTATCCGATGGGTCACGCCCGCTTCCCGTGTGCGCGGGAGCACATGCCTCTCTGAGTCTTCCGCTGTCCGCGGCCATCGATCTTCGTGAAATTCACCTGGCACGCCAATCCTCATTACAGGTACCTGTAGGGCACATCCCGGTGCCAGGTGGCATCAAATTAACGGCTCGTGCCAGGTGAATTTCACGAAGCTCAATCGGGCTACTATCAGATACACCAACGCCGCCTCGGTATAATGCGCTTCTTCCACGATCCGTATCCGTGGAGCCGCTTCGCTTCTTGATTAAGGATTTCTTGCCACCTCGGCATCCTGCGCTTATCGATCAAATATTTCTTGTCAACCCCTCACCCTCTTACTCATCAGTCCGGCCAGTATAGGCATCGGAACCTGAATTGTCGATAACTGCCGCGAAGAAATCATTCTGAGCCTTCACGAGGTCCTCGGACCATGGCGCGGTGCTGTCGGAGATCTGTATTACGAAGAGTTTCAGTTGCTTCTTGTGCCAGTTGACCATACAGTTGGTGCCCCAGGCCCCGCCGTGTCCGAACCACGAGTCCTCGGTATCCTCAACAGGCGCAGAGAGTCCGAGAGAATATCCCTCGAATCCCGAAGGTCTGGTAGAGCGCGCAAGGATGGACTTCACAGTCTCCTCTTCCAGAATCCGGACACCGTTCTCCCCCAATCCGAGATTCATGAGCATCTTGTAGAATTTGAGCTGGTCATTGGCAGTGGTCCAGAGGCCGGCTCCGGCCGATGCGAACACGTGTGAATCATTGTAAGGCCTCTGCTCCCAAGGATGCTCCCTGACATATTCAGCCTTGCCGCCCTCCGGTGTCCTGTACATCTCGACCTGAGTCTTGAGCTGCTTGTCGGTAGGCCAGAACCAGGTGGATTTCATCCCGAGCGGGTCAAGCACGGTCTGCTTCAGGTACTGTTCCCATTTCATTCCCGTGACTTCCTCGATCACAGCTGCAGCAATGTCGATTCCGGTATTGGAATACAATGTCGACGTGCCCGGTTCAAAACGGAGAGGTGAATCAGCGGCAACCGCAGCAACCTGACGTAGAGGCGCACCGCCGGACCATCCACCGCCCCTGACATCATTCCTCTTGACACTTGCCTCGAACGGGAAGCCTCCGGTATGATTGAGCACCATCCTGATTGTCAGCATATTCCTTGCCCGCCTCAAAGTTCTGAGACTGTCAGACTCTCCTTCCAGCACCCAGAGATCCCTGAACTCCGGAAGGTACTTCGAGACCGGGTCATCGAGACTGACTTTGCCTTCCTCAACGAGCTTTGCCATTGTCACACCGCAGAAGCCCTTGGTCTGCGAGCATTGCATAAAGACATCATCCATAGTGATTTTCCTGCCCGCTGCAAGGTCTGAATATCCCACGCAGGCCACTTCCTCGACGCCATTGTCATAAAGCACACTGATCGCCCCGGCAAGCTGCCCGCTCTCGACATACGGCATCAATGCCGCCTCGACAAATCCTGTTGTACTCTGATTACCAGCATTATCGCATGAGGTAAAGGCCAGTCCTGCAATGGCCAGAAATGCTAAAAGTGTATTTTTCATATTATTAAAATTGGTTATCTCAAGTGTCAAACAATATGTCGCGGGTTACAAATATAAGAATTTCCTCGATTTGCCAGGCAGTTGCAAAACATTTGAATATCAAAAATAAAGGTCCTTTGGGCTCTGAAGCTGATTCGGCAATTTCCCGGATTCGGCTGTTGACCACCAGAATGTTTTTGAATATATTTGTGCAGACAATGACTTGTACCGAAAAATCTTTGCCCCGACAATGATTTGCCCCGACAATGACTTGTACCGATTAATTTTTGCGCTGATAATACATTGAGATATGAAGAGATCGCCCATCATAATTGCAGGAATACTTGCAACCCTTATCGCCGCGGGTGTCCAATGTGTCGCGGGTGTAAAGAGTGTTCCGAGCGCCCATAGCGTCGCGAGCACCCACAGCGCCGCGAGCAGCCACAGCGTCGCCAGCGCCCACAGCGCCGCGAGCAGTCACAGCCTCGCCAGCATCCACAACCTCGCCGGCATCCACAACCTCGCAAGCGCCCACAGCGCCGCTAGCACCCACAGCGTCACCAGCTCCAACGGCGCCGCAAGCACCCACAGCGCCGCAAGCACCCACAGCCTCGCAAGCACCCACAGCGCCGCGAGCAGCCACAGCGTCGCCAACACCCATAGCATCGCAAGCGCAAACAGCGCCGCGAGCGCGCAGAGTTATGTCCGTGCCGGCGACGGAAACTATGGGAGGATTCTGTACAACTGGGACGGGACTTTCCTCCGCAGCGGGGAAAGCAAGTACGGCACTCCCCTTCTGAACTTTGATGGTCAGAGGATCCGTATGGGAGAAAGCAAGTACTCCACCGCCAGATGGTTCTGGGACGGGACGGTCCTCCATGCGGGCGAGAACAAATACGGGCGCGGCATCGTCTGGTCCGACGGAATCGACATACGCTCCGGTGAGAACAAGTACGGTGAACTGCTCTTCTACAGGGACGGCACGCGGATCAGGACCAAAGGGAAATACGGGAAAGCCATATTCACCATCCAGGGATCCATCCCCCTTCCGATCCTCTTATGGATAAGTGTTCTCGACTGACAAGAGTTCCCTTTTTGAGAAGCGGAAGGAGGCTCGCAACAGACAAGAGTTCCCTTATCGAGAAGCAGAAGGAGGCTCGCGACAAACAAGAGTTCCCTTTTCGAGAAGCAGAAGGAGGCTCGCAACTGACAAGAGTTCCCTTTTCGAGAAGCAGAAGGAGGCTCTCGACTGACATGAGTACCTTTTCGAGAAGCGGAAACAGGCAAAAAAGATTTGCCATTTGAGAAGCTAAAGAAGATTCAGAGAAAGGCTTTGAATATGAGAAAGAAAAGCAGAGAGATGAGTGCCGAATGGGCACTGGAGGTGTTCGACAAGGCACCTTTCATAACGGTCAGCATGGCAAGTGCGGACGGCAATCCCTACGGGTTGCCTCTGTCCCTTGTACGAACCGACGAGAAGACTTTCTGGTTCCACTGTGCCACTGAAGGGAAGAAACTGGACGTCCTCAAGGCCAACCCGAGGGTCTTCCTGTCAGCCGTTACCCGATGCAGGCCGCTCAGAGGTCCGAAGGACGGCAGTTTCACGCTGGAGTTCCATTCTGCAACAGCCGTCGGAACGGTCGATATCGTGGAGGATGAGAACACCAGGAAAGAGGCATTGAGGGCAATCTGCATGAGATTCCTCCCTCATCAGATGGAGGGTTTCGAAGAGGCAGTCTCAAGAAGCCTTCAAAAGACCTCCGTCGTGAGAATCACCCTCACAGAACCGCCGGTCGGGAAGCGAAAGCAGTACGATGCCAACGGAGACGAGATGAAATACGGCAGGATGGAGTGACTTCCTTGAATATGAACTCATCACAGGTTGGAGCCCCAGCAGGATTGCCCCCGTCCGAAAATCGGCGGAACCGGCTATCACGACTCCCCCGGAAGAGTTCCGGAAACGGTCGACTCATCCATGGCAGAAGCCTGATGCAGAAATCGGCGGAACCGGCTATCGCGACTCCCCCGGAAGAGTTTCGGAAACGGTCGACTCATCCATGAAAGGAGCCTGCTGCAGAAATCGGCCGATCCGGCTGACACGAATCCCCCGGAAGAGTTTCGGGAACGGTCGACTCATCCATGAAAGAAGCCTGCTGCAGAAATCGGCGGAACCCGCTGACACGAATCCCCCGGATAGTTCCCGGAAAAATATTAAACCAACGATGGTAGAGAAATATATTGCAATAGTCCTCATGGGCATATTCTATGCTGCTTACCTGGGCAAGAAATTTGTCCAGCGCAGGCAGGGCATCACCACGAACCAGATAGGCAAGGGCGCCAAACCGCGGAAGGTCCTCCTGATCGAGAGCATTATGGGATGGGCAACCTTCGCGGTGATTCCCGTCGAGATATTCAGCATCATCATATTCCCGAAGATGACTTTCCTCCCTGCGCTCAGGGAATGCCCCGCGCTGCAATGGACAGGGCTTGGCATCACCGCCATCGGCATCGCCTTCTTCATTGTCGCCATGCTGACCATGGCTGACAGCTGGAGGGCAGGCATCCCGGACAAAGACAGGACGAAGCTGGTGCAGAACGGAATATACCGGATAAGCCGCAACCCTGCCTTCGTGGGTTTTGACCTGATGTACATCGGCCTGCTGCTGGCATTTCCGAATATCCTTCATCTGCTCTTTGCGCTCTTCCCCGTCATCATGCTCGACCTTCAGATAAGGCAGGAGGAGGAATTCTGCAGAGAGGCCTTCGGAAGGGAATATGAGGAGTACCGCAAGAGGGTCAGAAGATACTTGTAACATTGATTTATAAATATTCAAAACCATGACCAAGGTATATGTAACTGCCACCTGCCCGGATTGTTCCGAAGTCAAGAAAAGGCTCTCGGGCAACCCTGATTTCGAAATCATAGACAT
>SFMU01000077.1 GCA_004552965.1 Bacteroidales bacterium
ATAACCTGCATCATCTTTGAAAATCTTTTCGGTTCATAATTCCTCCCTCATCAGTTACATAGCTACGGCTATGCTTCTTCTTCGGGTGAAAATCTGACCTCGAAAATCTAATTCAAATCTGACGCAACTTATTTTTTTCATATTACTTAAAGTCCATTCTTAAGGAATAATTCTTAATTTTGTAATCTGTACTTTTACTCGGCTTTAAATGAAGATAGAAGAATTAAGAAAGAAATTTCCGGCTCTGGACACGAAGGTGTACGGACGTCCGCTTGTCTATCTTGACAATGCGGCAACGTCCCAGCGTCCGGAAGAAGTCGTCAGTAAAGTTTCAAAACTGGCCCTGGAATCGAATGCCAACATTCACAGAGCTGTGCACAGGCTTGCTGCTGAAGCTACCGATGAATATGAAAGCACACGTGACGCAGTCCGTTCATTTCTGAATGCAGGCTCGAGGGAGGAAATCATATTCACTTCCGGAACAACTGCTTCAATCAATCTTGTCGCTTTCTCTTTCGGCGAAGCTTTCGTGGGTGAAGGTGATGAGATAATTGTGACTGAGTCTGAACATCATTCCAACATTGTTCCTTGGCAGATGCTCTGCAGCCGGAAGAAAGCTGTCTTGAAAGTTCTGGGCGTTGATGATGAAGGTCATCTGAAACTTTCCGATCTTCCTTCTTTGATTTCTTCACGCACCAGACTTGTGGCCGTCACCCAGATAAGCAACGTACTGGGCATCATCAATCCTGTAAAGGAAATTGTCAGCCTCTGTCATTCTATGAACTGTCCTGTTCTTGTGGATGGAGCACAGGGTGCAGTACATCAGCCTCTGGATGTCACGGAAACGGATTGCGATTTCTATGCATTTTCCGGTCACAAGCTTTATGCTGCAACAGGAACCGGAGTTCTGTACGGAAAAAGAAAATGGCTGGATCTCATGGTTCCGTACCAGGGTGGGGGAGAGATGATTGAGTCGGTGAGTTTTTCGGGAACCACCTATGCCCCTCTTCCGGAAAAGTTCGAGGCAGGGACGCAGAATTTCAACTCGGTACCTTCTTTAAAACCGGCACTTGAGATTCTGGAAATGATGAAAGACCCGGAACTGGTCGCCCAGTGCAATGAGGTCAATGAATATGTTTACTCATCATTGTCAGCCGACCCACGCATAAGAATTTTCGGTGTTCCACGTGGAACAGAATCAAAGACCTCAATATATTCTTTCTGTGTCGACGGAGTCCACCACGAAGACCTTGCTCTTATTCTTGACAAGATGGGCATTGCTGTCCGTTCAGGCCAGATGTGCGCTGAACCTCTGATGGACCGATTCGGAGTTACTGGAATGCTGAGGGCTTCCTTCGCTCCTTACAACACTATGGAAGAAGCCAGGTATTTCATCAGTTCCCTGGATAAGGCAATCGGTATGTTGAAGTAGAATGGAGTCCGCAACAGGATGTACTTAAAACAGATTTGAAATGAATTCTATTGAAGAAGCAAAGCAGGCAGTGATCGAGGAGTTCTCAATGTTCGACGAGTGGTTGGACAAGTATGAACTTCTGATTGACAAGGGGAAGAACCTGCCTGAGTATCCTGAAGATGAGAAGACTGAAGATAAACTTATAAAGGGTTGTCAATCAAGAGTTTGGCTTAATTGGAAACTCGTTGATGGGAACCTGGTCTTTTATGCTGACAGCGATGCGATCATCACCAAGGGAATCATATCCCTGCTTATAGAAGTATATTCAGGGAAAAAGCCGCAGGATATCGCCGCCGATGATTTCGGTTTCATTGTGGACATAGGTCTGAAGGACAATCTTTCTCCAACGAGGGCCAATGGTTTGGCTTCGATGATAGACAGAATCAGGACCATAGCCGCTGAACTGTCCGGAAAGTCTGAAGTGTCCGAAACTCAAAAATCTTAATCCAAATGAGTTCTCCCGAAGAAGAAAAGAAAATTGAGGCAGAAGTGCTTACCGCTGAGGAAGTTAAGGAACTTTCTCCGTTGTATGACAATGTCGTTCTGGCTCTGAAGCAGATTTACGATCCTGAGATTCCGGTCAACATCTATGACCTAGGTCTGATCTACGAACTTGTGATCGACCGCAAGCATGTTGCCCACATCGAGATGACTTTCACGGCTCCTAACTGTCCGATGGCGGATGAGGTGCTGGAAGATGTCAGGACCGGAGTCTGTGAAGTACCGGGAATAACCGGCTGTGAAGTCAATCTTGTTTTCGATCCGGTTTGGGATCAGAGCATGCTCTCCGAGGAAGCCAGGATAGAGCTCGGTCTGGACGACATCGATCCGGGTCAGGGACCGGACTACACGAAGGAACCGAATTCCTGACAGGTGTCCAGCCATTGCTGAATGAATAAATAAAGGATAGAAATGTCATTTGTCAGCATCTACTTTTCCCTGGGAAGCAATCTGGGCAATCGCGAGCAGAACATTTCAGAGGCTCTCAGACGGATGGATGAAGTCTTTGAAGGCCACTATCAGGCACTTTCAAGACTGATAGAGACAAAGCCGATGGGCTTCAGCGGAGGCAAGTTTCTCAACGCAGTCGTGCTGTACAGGGTTTTCCGTCCTCAGGTGTCCTCCCTCGAGGCGGCAACGGCAATCCTTCAGAAAGTCAAATCTATCGAATCAGCGATGGGGCGCAAGGATTCTCCTGAATATGACGGGGCAGGCAACCGCATCTACCATTCCAGAATCATCGACATCGACATTCTCTTCTACGGAACCGAAAGGATCGACAGCAAACTTCTCACCATCCCGCACAAGGGGATTGCCGACAGACCTTTCGTGATGATCCCTCTGATGGAAGTCGCAAAACCAAGCCTTAAGGAAGCCTTCCCTGAATATTTCTGATTACGGAGAGAGTTTCTCAAGCCGCAAAAGCCTGAGTTGCTGTCAATGACAATGGACTTGAGGAACATGAGAGATACGATGTCGGTTTTGTCCTTTCGGGACAATTGGTTATTTTTGCAAACTGTAGCTGTTGCAGGACTGTCTGCAACCTGAAACTTATTTGTACTTAAGTTTCGCAAGTGCGAAACAACCTTATCTGGAGGCCGATAGGCCGATAGGTAAGTCCCTTTCCCGGGGAAAGGGATTTAGGGATAGGGTAGCGTGTATTATTTGTATTATTTTATCATGACACAGGACGAACTGTTCAAAGTACTGGTTGCCCATTGCAAGGAATACGGTTTCATATTCCCTTCCAGTGAAATTTATGATGGCTTGGCAGCTGTCTATGACTACGGTCAGATGGGTGTAGAACTCAAAAACAACATCAAAGCCTATTGGTGGAATGCCATGACGAGACTCAACGAGAACATCGTCGGCATCGATTCCTGCATATTCATGCACCCTAGGATCTGGGAGGCTTCCGGTCATGTCGGCGCTTTCAATGATCCTCTCATCGACAACAAGGATTCCAAGAAGCGTTATCGTGCCGATGTCCTCATCGAGGATTTCCTCTGCAAGATCGAAGAAAAGATCAACAAGGAAGTTGCAAAGGGAAGGAAGAAGTTCGGTGACAGTTTCGACGAGGTTCAGTTCCGCGCGACCAATCCGAATGTTCTCCGTGAACAGAAGAAATACGACGAGGTCCACAACAGGTATGTTGCGGCTGAAAAGGCCAATGACCTTGCAGAGTACAAGAATATAATAGTGGACAACGGAATTGTCTGTCCGATCAGCGGCACCTGCAACTGGACCGACGTCCGCCAGTTCAACCTGATGTTCAGCACTTCAATGGGCAGCACATCGGAAGGGGCGAACATCATCTATCTCCGTCCGGAGACAGCTCAGGGAATATTCGTGAACTACCTCAATGTGCAGAAGACAGGCCGAATGAAGCTTCCTTTCGGTATCGCTCAGATCGGAAAGGCTTTCCGCAAT
This sequence comes from Bacteroidales bacterium, assembly GCA_004552965.1. GTDB lineage: Bacteria > Bacteroidota > Bacteroidia > Bacteroidales > UBA932 > Cryptobacteroides. The sequence goes on from SFMU01000077.1 coordinate 3,905, forward strand.
GAGATTGTCGCCCGTCAGTTCATCTTCAGGATGAGGGAGTTCGAGCAGATGGAAATGCAGTTCTTCATCAAGCCTGGCACTGAACTCGAATGGTTCAGGAAGTGGAAGGAAACCAGGATGAAGTGGCATGTCAACCTCGGAATGGGCGCTGAGAACTACCGTTTCCACGACCACGAGAAACTTGCCCACTATGCCAACGCTGCAACCGATGTGGAATTCCAGTTCCCGTTCGGTTTCAAGGAACTTGAAGGAATTCATTCAAGAACCGATTTCGACCTCGGAAACCACCAGAAATTCTCCGGAAAGAAGATCCAGTACTTCGATCCTGAGACCGGCGAAAGTTATGTTCCTTATGTGATCGAGACTTCAATCGGTGTGGACCGAATGGTTCTTGCTGTCCTTTCTCATTCCTACAAGGAGGAAAAACTCGAGAATGGTGAGACCAGGGTAGTGCTTGGCATTCCTGCCCCTCTGGCTCCTGTCAAGGCAGCGGTACTGCCGCTTCTGAAGAACAACGAGGATCTTGTCAATCTTGCCCAGAGTATCATGGATGACCTCAAGTACGATTTCAACTGCCAGTACGACGAGAAGGATTCCATCGGCAAGAGATACCGTCGCCAGGATGCCATCGGTACGCCGTTCTGCATCACCGTTGACCACGACTCTCTCCAGGACAACTGCGTTACCGTCCGTGAGCGTGACACGATGACCCAGAAGAGGGTTCCGATTGCTGAACTCCGTTCGATCATCGATAAGGAAGTCAACATGAACAACCTCTTGAGAAATCTCAAGTAATTCAGTGGTTTTTTGAAGATTATCAAGCAGGTTTTAAAATTTCCAGATTTCAGAATCCGCCGGGGGTGACCATTTTGGTCACCCTCTTTCATATTCACATTATATTTTCTTATTTTAGTCTCTGAAAAGAAATTTAATATGGAAGAGAGAATCAGCAAGGCTCTTGAGATAGCAACTGACACCAAGGTCTTTGAAATGGGTCCCGGTGTCAGTGCTGTTGCACCTGAAGTGTTCGGAAATCTGTTTCCGGGACGCAAGGCGGTTGTGATAGCCGATGTGAACACCTGGCCAGTACTTGGAGTGAAGGTTTTCAAACTTTTCCGCTCCGCAGGTATCCCGGTCAGTGAATATGTCATCGACAAGAAGGAATTCCATGCAGAGTGGAAATATGTAGAGATGCTGGATGCCATTCTGGATGGAGACACAGCGAAGGCCAGAACCATCGAGAATGATCCGCAGCATGTGGAGGCGGATGCCGAATCCGCTTTCAGAAACCCTTCAGAGAACTATCCTGTGGCCGTTTCCGTGGGTTCGGGAGTCATCAATGATCTCTGCAAGCTCTCTTCCTATCACCACGGACAGTCCTACATCTCGCTCCCTACCGCAGCTTCCGTCGACGGTTATTCCTCGTTCGGAGCTTCGATTTCCTACCGGAATTCCAAGCAGACATTCTCCTGTCCGGCTCCGGTAGCGATCATCGCCGACATCGATGTCATTGCCGCCGCACCGAAGGAGATGACAGCTGCCGGCTATGCCGATCTGGCCGCCAAGATTCCTGCCGGGGCAGAATGGATGATAGCAGATCTGATGGGCACCGAACCGATAGTACCTGAAGCATGGCATGTCCTTCAGGACGTGCTCGATTCCCAGCTCTCTGACCCTGAAGGTGTGGCAGCAGGGAATCCGAAGGCGGTTGCCGATCTTTTCGAAGGCCTCACTCTCAGCGGAATAGCCATGCAGGCAGCAAGGTCCAGCCGTCCGGCTTCATGCTGCGACCATCTCTTCAGTCATATTCTTGACATGACAGGCTACCGATTCAACGGAAAACTCCAGTCACATGGCTTCCAGGTGGCAATCGGTACCCTGACGATGTGCGCAGTCTTCGATGAGTTCCTCAAGATGGACCTTTCATCGCTTGACGTTGACAAGTGTGCAGAAGCCTGGCCTTCCCTCGAGGAAGAGCAGCAGAGGGCTCTCGGAATATTCAGGGATTTTCCCGCTCCGCTTCTGGGATACACCGAGATTACAAAGAAATATGATGACGCAGCCACCGTCAGGCGTCAGTTGGAGACTATCCGCGACAGCTGGCCTTCTTTCAGGGACAGACTGCGCGCCCAGGTATATTCATTCGACAAGATGAAAGCAAGGCTGAAGGCTGCTTCCGCCCCTTGCGACCCGTCTGACATAGGTCTTTCGAGGCAGGACCTCAGGAATATGTTCCCGAAGGTTCAGCTCATGAGATTCAGGTTCAATCTGCTGGATCTTGCCAAGCGTGGAGGATTCTACGATACTCTCGTGGATTCCGTCTTCGCTCCCGGAGGACCACTTGAAATCTGATTGTTCGGGATGGAAATCAGGGGAAAGGGCATACGGGGCTTTGCCAAGGGAAAGGCTTTCAAGGTGACTGATTTCACCGGGCGAAATCCTTTCGAGGGTATTCCTGAGGGGAGTATTCTCCTTTGCCCGACTGTCACTCTTTCCGATTCCACCCTTATCGATTTCCGGAAGGTTGTCGCCATCGTGACCTCAGAACCGGACACTTCCGGGGAAGTCTGCCTCATTGCAAGCGGGATGGGCATCCCGGCTCTTGTGGGGATGAGCGGTTGCTTTGATGAAATTGTCAATGGAGACCGATTGCTGGTCAGGAATCTGGACCTGGTCATCAATCCTGAACTCGACACCCTGATGGAGTTCGACCGGATGCGTGTCGAAGCTTCCAGACAACTCCGTCTGGATTTTTAGATAGACTGTAAACTATGAAACTTCTTTCTTCCGCGCGTGCATATTCACGTGCCGTTCTTGACCTTGTCATGCCCAGACGTTGCATCGTCTGCCACACTTCTCTGGGCATCCATGAGGAACACATCTGTCTGCACTGCCTTGCAGACCTTCCACGTACGCATTTCAGCATCTGCTCCCGCAACCAGATGGCTGACAGGTTCAACGATCTGATCCGGACCTTCGAAGGGGAGACTGCACCTTTTTCTGAATATTCCTACGCCACAGCCTTGTTCTTCTACCGCTCTTCAACGGGATATTCATTGATCACGCAGAGGCTGAAGTATCACTCCGACCTGGCGGCGGGAAGGTATTTTGCCGCGATGCTTGGAAAGGAATTGGCTGGCTCTCCTCTGTTCCGCGACGCTGATGCATTGATTCCGGTACCGCTTCATTGGTCAAGGAAATGGTCCAGAGGCTACAATCAGGCTGAGGTCATTGCTGACGAACTGTCTCGCTGGCTGCGAATTCCCGTGCGCAATGATGTCCTTTACAGACCCAGAAGGACGAAGACTCAGACCAGGATGAAAGTGACGGACAAAGAGGCCAATGTCAGGGGTGCCTTCCGGGTCAGAAAAGGAGCCTGCCTTTCAGGTCTGTCCCATGTCGTGATTGTAGATGATGTCTTCACGACCGGTGCTACGGTTCATTCATGCTATCTTGCCTTGAGGGAAGTGCTGCCTCCCGAGGTGAGAATCAGTGTCGCGACCTTGGGATGTGTGGGGCAATGATGTCCTCACGGCAGAATGGGCGACGGCTTAGGTCCCGAATGAGTGGTCGTCCATGAAACCGGTCATATTCATGGACGTTGAGGTTCGGAACTGGCGTTTGTCCATAGAAAACGGCCTTTTTGTGGATGCGGTGGATTGGATCAAACAACGGTTTTATTGGCCAACAAGTTACCGATTTGGTACACGGCTAAATCCGGACGGAAACAGGGAATATATTGTTATTATATTATAAACCAATGAATTATGAATAAGAAATGCAACATTCTGAGTTTTTCGGAGAAAGAAAAGGCTTGCGAAGACACCTTTGGAGCTAATGGACCGTATTGGCATTTATTTACAAACGGGAATACCATGCAGAATATTTTCTGCAATGAAGAGGATTTCAAGACGGGAATGTGGTGCCTGGCAGCTGCCCTGCATTTGAATATAGCAATACGAGGAATAACATTCGAACTGATGAGCAATCATGTGCACCTGATTCTAGCAGGGAACCTGGAAGAGTGTATCAAGGTTTTTGAATTTTTCTCTGCAAGACTCAAACAGGCATTTTCCAAGAGGAAACGACCAATTGAATGGAGTCAGTTCAAAATGAATATTCTTCCTATTGAAACTCTTCAGGCTCTTCGTAATGAAATTATCTATGTCAACAGGAATGCTTTCGTGGCAAACTCGATGTACACTCCGGATTCTTACCCTTGGGGAGGAGGATGCGCATATTTCTCTCCTTGGCTCAAACATATTAAGACCACACCTCTGGGAAACCTGAAAGTGAACAGTCAGAGAGCACTTCTGCACACAAGAGATGTGGCTCCGTTCTCGCAATTACTAGAAGTAGGCGGTATGCCCTTCATCCCATCCTTCTGCGACATCAAACTCGGAGAAAGTATGTTCAGAGATGCCAGGATCTACTTCAATTCACTCACACGCAACGCAGAAGCATTCAGCCAGATTGCATCAAGGCTGAAAGACTCCATCTTCCTCACAGACGACGAGCTCTACTCGGTAATATGTTCACACATCAGCAAAGAATACTCTGTCAAGACGCCCGCACAGCTCAACGCTCAGCAAAAGATCGACACAGCTCGCCAGATGCATTTTGGCTACAACGCCTCCAACCAGCAACTCAGAAGAATGCTGCGGCTCGACCTGTCAATACTTGAAGAACTATTTCCATAGCCTCGCGGTCTAGGAAAAGGCAAGCAAGGATGAGGAGAACGGAGTTGTATCCAAAGAACCGCACGATTTGGTAGACAGAACGGACGGTTTAGC
>SFMU01000031.1 GCA_004552965.1 Bacteroidales bacterium
TCATTACAGGTACCTGTAGGGCACATCCCGGTGCCAGGTGGCATCAAATTGTGTTCACCTGGCACCTTTTGGGTAGCTAACTACTTGATAATCAATAATGGCTCGTGCCAGGTGAATTTCACGAAGCCCAATTCAGCTACTATCCGAAACACCAACTCACAGTGGCTCCGCGAGGATGCCACTGAGGCATATGTGGGCAGGTTCGACGTACCAAAGTGCCGATAGAAGCCCTCTTCGCCACGCGGCCCTGCCTCAGAACTATCTGTAGCCGGGGGTGCCGTGCCAAACCCGGTCGTGAACCCGACTATAATCCCGTCAACGGTACCGATTCCCTTTCCTTCGGCACGCGACCCTGCCCCAAAAGTGCTTCAGTTGAAGGTCGCCGTGTCGAAGACCGGCCAGAAGACCCTCTTTGCCACGCGAGGATGCCACTGAGGTACCTGTGGGTAGGGTTGCCGTGCCAAAGTGCCGATAGAAGCCCTCTTCGCCACGCGGCCCTGCCTCAGAACTATCTATAGCCGGGGGGTGCCGTGCCAAACCCGGTCGTGAAACCGACTATAATCCCGTCAACGGTACCGATTCCCTTTCCTTCGGCACGCGACCCTGCCCCAAAAGTGATTCAGTTGAAGGTCGCCGTGCCGAAGACCGGTCAGAAGAATGCTTTGCCACGCGAGGATGCCACTGAGGTACCTGTGGAAGGGGTCGCCGTGCCGAAGACCGTCCAGAAGCCCCCTTCGCCACGCGAGGATGCCACTGATGTACCTGTGGGTAGGGCCCCCATGCCAAAGACCGATCTAAAGAACCCTTTGCCACGCGATAACTTGTATCCGATGGGCACCGCCCGCGTCCCGTGTGGCGGGGGCTGGCAGCATATAACGATATGTGCTCAGTCAGAGGCTTGCATAAAAACCGGACCGGAGCGACGCCTCGGCACTATTCGCCGGAAGCGGTCCTGATGAAGTCCATGAAGAGCGGGTGGGGTTTCAGGACGGTTCCGCTGTATTCCGGATGGAACTGGGTGCCGACGTACCAGCGGTTGGAAGGAATCTCGACGATCTCGACCAGACCGCTTTCGGGATTGACTCCGGCACAGACCATCCCCGCGGCTTCATATTCAGTTCTGAAGGCATTGTTGAACTCGTAGCGGTGGCGATGACGCTCGCTGATGTCTTGCGTGCCATAGGCGGCCGCAGCCCGGCTGCCTTCTTTCAGATGGCAATCGTAGGCCCCGAGCCTCATGGTACCGCCCATCTGGGTGACATTCTTCTGGTCTTCCATCAGGTCGATGACGCCATGGGCGGTCGCTGCATCCATCTCGCGGCTGTTGGCATCTGAATATCCCAGCACGTCGCGGGCGAACTCGATGACCATCATCTGCATGCCCAGACATATTCCGAAAGTCGGAATGTCATGCGTCCTGCAGTACTTGGCAGCGATGATCTTGCCTTCGATGCCACGGCTTCCGAAGCCTGGGCAGATGATTACTCCCTGCAGCCCTTCGAGCTTGCTTCCGATGTTTTCCTCCGTTATCTCCTCACTGCTCACGAAGACAGGCTTCACCTTGACGCCATTCCATATTCCTGCAATGAAAAGACTCTCGCGGATGCTCTTGTAGGCATCCTGAAGGTCGTATTTCCCGACAAGACCGATTCTGATTCCACGGTCCGCCGCTTCCATTTTCGAAAGGAAAGTCCTCCACGGGCTCATCCTCGCAATCTCACGGGCAGGCATACCTGTCTTGCCCAGGATGGCCTTGTCAAGTCCCTGACGGAGCATGTTGGTCGGTACCTGATAGATGCTAGGAAGGTCTTCGCTCTGAAAGACGCAGTCGATGTCGACGTTGCAGAAGGCTGCGACTTTCTTCAGAAGATTGTCCTCCAGATGGTACTCGGTCCTTAGGATGAGGACATCCGGCTGGATTCCCATGCTCTGCATCTCCTTAACTGAATGCTGGGTCGGCTTGGTCTTGAACTCTCCGGCAGCCTTGAGATATGGGACATAGGTCAGATGGACACATACTGCCCTTTCCCCAAGTTCCCACCGCAGCTGACGGATGGCTTCCATGAAAGGGGCACTCTCGATGTCACCGATGGTTCCTCCCACCTCGATGATGATGAAATCGTAGTGGACAGGATCGTCATCCCTTCTCATTCTGCGCTTTATTTCGTCAGTGATGTGAGGCACGACCTGTATCGTCTTTCCCAGGTAATCTCCCTTCCTCTCCTTGTCGATCACCGCCTTGTAGATCCTGCCGGTAGTGATGGAGTTGCCCTTTGTGGTCCTGATGCCGGTAAACCTTTCGTAGTGTCCGAGATCCAGGTCGGTTTCCATGCCGTCCACGGTGACATAGCACTCGCCATGCTCATAAGGGTTCAGAGTTCCCGGATCGATGTTGATGTAGGGATCGAACTTCTGGATGGTGATGCTGTACCCGTGCGCCTGAAGCAGGTTGCCGATGCTTGAAGAGATGATTCCCTTACCCAGAGATGAGACCACTCCGCCTGTGACGAAGATGTACCTTGTCTGTTCCATTGCCTTTTGTGAGATTATTTGTTATGATTATCAATATGCCTGTTCATGTACCCCCTTGACGGCGCGGCCGCTCGGGTCATTCATTTTCTTCCATGCCTCATCCCATTCGAGGGCGATGGCGGTCGAGCAAGCGACACTAGCCTCGTGAGGCACGCTGCGGGCTGCGCTTTCGCTCGGGAAATGTTCTTCGAATATGCAGCGGTAGTAATATTCCTCCTTGTTCATCGGAGTGTTGATCGGGAATCGCTCTGCCGCATGCGCCATCTGCTCGTCGCTGACAGCTTCCGAGGTGATCTGCTTGAGGGTGTCTATCCATGAATATCCCACCCCGTCGGAAAACTGCTCCTTCTGGCGCCAGGCGACGCTCTCCGGAAGCATGTCCGAGAATGCCTCCCTGACCACCTTCTTCTCGATGGTGCTTCCCGGGCACATCTTCACTGCAGGATCGAGAGTCATGGCCACATCAAGGAATTCCTTGTCCAGGAAAGGAACCCTGCCTTCCACGCCCCAGGCAGCCAGGGACTTGTTTGCCCGCAGACAGTCGTACTGGTAGAGCTTGCCCAGCTTGCGGACAGTCTCCTTGTGGAACTCTTCGGCCGATGGAGCCTTGTGGAAATAGAGATAGCCACCGAAAACCTCGTCTGCACCTTCGCCGGAGAGGACCATCTTGATACCCATCGACTTGATCACCCTGGCAAGGAGATACATCGGAGTACTGGCACGGACGGTCGTCACATCGTAGGTCTCGATGTAATAGATTACGTCGCGGATGGCATCCAGACCTTCCTGGATGGTATAGTTCACCTCATGATGGACGGTTCCGATGAAATCGGCGACTTCGCGGGCCTTGATGAGATCGGGAGCACCCTTCAGCCCCACTGCGAAAGAGTGCAGACGCGGCCACCAGGCATCGTTCCTGTCGCCGCTTTCGACTCTCTTCTTCGAATATTTCATCGCAATGGCGCTGGTGACCGAGCTGTCAAGACCTCCGGACAGGAGCACACCGTAAGGCACGTCGCACATCAGCTGACGTTTGACAGCTGCCTCAAGAGCCTCCCTGACGGCTTCGGAGGCGTTCTTCTTCTGAGCCTTTCCGTCACGCACGGCTTCATATTCAAACCAGTCGCGTTTCCACCAGCGTCTCATCCTGCCTTCCCGGCTGCTGTACAGATGGCCCGGAAGGAATGGCTCATAGCTTTCGCAGAAGCCCTCCAGCGCCTTGAGTTCGCTGCCTATGTACAGGGTGCCGTCGGAGTCGTGGCCGATGTAGAGAGGAATGACTCCGACAGGGTCACGGGCGATGAGGAATTCGTCCTTCTCCTCGTCGTACAGGGCAAATGCGAAGATACCGCTGAGGTCCTCGAGAAAGTCGATTCCCTTCTCCTGATAAAGGGCAAGAATGACTTCGCAGTCGCTGCCGGTCTTGAAGGCATACTTGTCCGCATACCTGGCGCGGATCGCAGCATGGTTGTAGATCTCGCCGTTGACGGCAAGAATATGCTTTCCGTCAGGAGACACAAGCGGTTGTCCGCCGGAAAGAGGATCCACGATCGACAGTCTCTCGTGGGCGAGAATCGCTGTCTTTCCACAATAGATTCCGCTCCAGTCAGGTCCTCTGTGACGGATCTTCTGTGACATCTTCAGTGCTTTTGTCCTCAAGAGGCTGCTGTCGCCCTTGATGTTGAAAATACCTGTAATTCCACACATGATTCTATTTGTTTTAGTTCGTTTCGTTCATTCTGAATATGATTGCTCGCAGTAGCGGATAAAGGCCTCGCAGACCTGTCGGCAACCTCCGGGGGTCGGATAGTCGCCGCTGAAATACCAGTCGCCAGGTGAGTTCGGACAAGCCTTGTGGAGCCCGTCCAGAGTCTGGAAGACTATCTCCACAGGGGTCGTCATTCCCTCGGGCTTCAGCATCCTGACCATCTTCTCCGAAATCTCGGCGTCGCTGAACGGGGCATATATTCCCTTCACTGGATTCGTCCTTTCCTGAGGTGCCACCTCCCTCTGAGCCAGACAGGCTCTGTAAACCCGGTCCACAACGTCCTCCATGCCGCGTTCATGCAGAAGGGCTATCGCCGCCCGGAAGGCTATGAACTCTTCCATGCTGGCCATGTCGATTCCGTAGTAGTCCGGATACCGGACCTGTGGACAGGAACTGACAAGGACTATCTTTTTCGGATGCAGGCGGTCGAGAATCCTGAGAATGCTTTCCTTCAGGGTGGTTCCGCGGACGATGCTGTCATCGATGATGACCAGGTTGTCCTCCCCTGCCCTGAGGCTGCCATAGGTGATGTCATAGACATGGGCGGCAAGTTCCTTCTTGGTGTTGCCTTCGGCTATGAAGGTCCTGAGCTTGATGTCCTTGATGGCGACCTTCTCGCCTCTGACGATATTGTGGAGCACCTGTGAAATCTCTTCCTTCGTGAGTCTGTGGTCCTGCATCATAGAGTAGAGCAACTCCGCCTTCTTTTCGTTGGACTGCTTCTTGAAGCCCTGCAGCATGCCGTAATAGGCGACCTCAGCCGTGTTCGGAATGAAACTGAAGACCGTGTTGTCCGTGTCTCCTCCGATTGCCCTGGTGATTTCAGGAACCAACTGTTCTCCCAGAGCCTTCCGTTCCAGGTAGATGTCCCTGTCGGAGCCTCTGCTGAAGTAGATTCTTTCGAAACTGCAGGAATGATTGCCCTTCGGTTCCAGAATCCGGCTCAGGCTTACCTCCCCGTGCCGGTTTGCGGTAATGGCTTCTCCCGGGCCCAGTTCACGGACGCTGTCGGCCTCCAGCGAGAAGGTCGTCTGGATGACCGGTCTTTCCGAAGCCACGACAAGGACCTCGTCATCCTTGTACCAGAAGCAGGGACGGATGCCCCATGGATCCCTGATCGCGAACATCTCGCCGCTTCCGGTGATACCGCACATCACATAGCCGCCGTCAAGGCCAGGCATCGACGTGCGAAGGACATTGCGGATGTCGATGTGCTCTTCGACATATTCAGTGACAGCCTTGTCCCTAAGGCCTTTCTCCCTGGCTTCGAGGTAGACCCTTTCGCTCTCCCTGTCGAGCCTGTGCCCCATCAGTTCCAGCATCATGTAGGTGTCTGAATATATCCGGGGATGCTGTCCCATCGAAGTCAGGTACTCGAAGACTTCGTCCGTGTTGGTCAGGTTGAAGTTGCCGCAGATGCAGAGGTTCTTCGCCTTCCAGTTGTTCCTCCGGAGAAACGGATGCACGTACGAGATCCCGCTCCGGCCTGTCGTGGAATACCTCAGGTGGCCCATATAGAGCTGTCCGGCATAGTCTTCGTTGTCCTGCACCTTGCTGAATATCTCCGTGATCGCACCGCTCCCCAGCGCCCTTTCCCTGAACATGTACTCTTCCCCGGGAGCGGCATCCATCTTAATGCAGGCAAGGCCGGCGCCTTCCTGCCCGCGGTTGTGCTGTTTCTCCATCAGGAGATAGAGCTTGTTCAGACCGTACATCGGGGTACCATACTTTTCCCTGTAGTACTGCAGCGGCTTAAGAAGCCGGATCATGGCAACGCCACATTCGTGTTTCAAAGGTTCCATAAAGAGATCAATACACTACTATCTGTTCAGTTCTGTAATTCAAATTCTTGCGAATCTCATCCGCCCCTTATAACGGAAGAGAGGCTGGTCCGTCAAGGCCAGCCTCTCTGTCTTTATCAATAGCGGTATGAGCTTCTATTCTTCATTGCGTGCAAGGGCTGGTACAGCACGGAAAATGCTCAGGACCTCATTATTGAGATTCTGATTATTATTGTTGTTATTATTGAACAAGTGGAACATACCCTTTCGCAATTCAACTTTCAAAGATATTCAAAATCCTTGTCTCTGCAATGAAAAATTTCATTTTTTTGAATATGCCGGGACGGCAGCCCTTTACGGATATGCCGCCCTTTACGAATATGCCGGGACGGCAGCTTAGGCTATATTCAGGTCCAGACTCCTATTCCAATTGAGCTGGACCAGGCTCTAACTTCCAATAAAGGGGCCGGCCCTCATCTTCTATTGAGGTACCAGCCCCTTCTTCAATTGCGCTGGGCCAATCCCAGGCCAGCCATATCGGAAAGCCTTCTACTCGGCAAGAGGGCGATAAGCTACCTTCATCGTGCTGAGCCTTGCCAACTGCTCTTCCATCCTGGCTATGAAGCAATCCCAATTCTGGTCCGTCTTTTCAGTCCAGGCCTTTTCAGCCAGGGCGATCGCTCTCGGGAAGGCCATGTAATGCATCCTTGCCTCTGACGGAATGAACTCACCCCAGATGTTTCCCTGCATGCCCTTCACGAGCTTGTGCTGCTCTTCGGACAGATCTTCAGGAACGACAGCTCCTTCATAAAGGGTGCGCATGGTTTCGTTGTTCTGAGGATAATCGAAGTAGCAGTAGGTCGTAGGGCAGCAGATGACCTCGTTGCCTCCAGCGGTGGAGCGCTGGACAACATCGGCGTGATAACCCTGCCACCAGTTGACGATAGCGGTCGGCGAGACGCCACCTTCCAGAATCTCATCCCAGCCGATCAGCCTTCTTCCGTTGGCGTTGAAATACTTCTCCATCTCCTTGGTGAACCAGGACTGGAGTTCCTCAAGTCCTCCGAGGTTCTCCTTGCGGATTCTCTCCTGACAGAGAGGGCAGTTCTGCCACTTGATACGGCTAACCTCGTCTCCTCCGATTTCAGCATAGCCGTAAGGGAAAAGTTCGAATACTTCCTTGAATACATCCTTTGCGAACTGGATGACCTCGTCGCTTCCCAGACAGAGAGGGTCAGTCCCATCGTGGCCGCAACTGAGCCAAGGGTAGCACTGGGTCGCCATCCAATTGTGTCCCGGCATGTCGATCTCCGGCACGACGTCGATGCCGCGGACGGCAGCATATTCGACAATCTCCCTGATGTCCTCCTGGGAATAGTACCCGCCGTACATCACCTTGCCGTCAATTTCGCGCATGTGCTCCTTCGGCAGCTTCATCGACGGATTCCTGCCGTCGATCGCGCTCTGCTCGCAAGCCTTGTCGATATATTCATTCGCAGGATCCCTCCATGCTCCCTTGCTGGTGAGGAGTGGATACTTCTTGATTTCGATTCTCCATGCCTGGGAGTCGATAAGATGCCAGTGAAACTTGGAAAACTTATAGAGCGCCATCAGGTCGAGAAGGTTCTTGGTCTCTTCAATCGAGTAGAAGTGGCGCACAGGATCGAGCATCAGGCCTCTCCATTCGTAGGCAGGCTTGTCCTCTACCTTGACGGCGGGAACTTTCCATTCGACTCCCCTCAGGAGGGACTTGCACTCTATCTGATAAGGGAGAAGCTGGCGGAGAGTGGAGATTCCGTGGATGATTCCCTTGTAGCTCGCAGATGTGATGGTGACTCCGTCCGGACCCGAGAGAAGGGTATAGCTCTCATCAAGATCGGCGGATGGGGTTGTCAGCACAAGTCTGATATCACCTTTTGTCCCCTTCTTTGTCTTGATTCCGTAGCCTGTGGCAGGAGCAAGGATTTCCTCGAGATAGCCTGCGGCAGGGGCGAGCGTTTTGTGTGAGTAACTGATCGTCAGTTCGGAAGGAAGTGTCCATGCTCCTTCATATTCAGTTACTGCTGTCGGTTTCGGGATGATGTTGACAGCTGCGCCGGCGTGGAATACTCCGACAATCAGGGCAGCGGCAAAAAGAGTGAAGATTCTTTTCATTTACAAGTTCTATTAATTGGTGTTTAGCGTTATCATTTCGACTGACCGTGTTTCCGGTCGGATTAAACCGTGGACCGAACCGTGTTTCAAGTCCAGCTTAACCATGTCTCACGTAAGGAAGAACAATATTATGAAAAATATGGTTCTTTAGCAAATGCTGCGTCCGAGAAATCGCTGTCATCCTCCCGATTCGGAAAAAAGAGTGACTGACACAGCCCCAAAAAGGCTATCAGTCACTCTGTCTCATATAACTTCGTAAAGGCTATTCACTGAATAGCCGGAACCGCCGCAACTATTCATAAGCCAGCACGGGCCAGCCGCTGCCCGCCGGAACTACTTCCGGAGATAGGCATCGACCTGATCTGCGGTCTTCCGGCCGCTGGCGATTGCCCTGACCACAAGGCTGGCGCCCGAAGCTGCGTCTCCGGTAACGAAGACATTGTCCGCGAACTGAGGCTGCACAGGCTTCAGGAATCCCATGGCGAGGAATACGATGTCCGCCTCGATCATCTCCTTGTTGCCATCAAGCTTCATGATCGGACGTCCGCCCTCCGGATTGGGTTCCCATATGACGCCCTCGACCTCGACTGCCTTGACACGACCCTTTTCATCACCGATGAAACGGTTGGTGTTCAGAAGCCAACGGCGGTCACATCCTTCCTCGTGGCTGGAGGTAGTCTTGAGGATGACCGGCCAGTTAGGCCATGGGGTGGCAGGGTTCTGACCGACAGGAGGTTTCGGCATGATCTCGATCTGGGTAACGCTGACCGCTCCCTGACGGTGCGCGGTACCGATACAGTCCGAACCGGTGTCACCGCCACCGATAACAAGGACTTTCTTGCCCTTGCAGGTCACGGTTTCGGCCTTGGAGAATTCCTTGCCGGCAAGAATCCGGTTCTGCTGCGACAGGAGTTCCAGGGCTAGGTGAATACCTTTGAGTTTGCGTCCAGGAGCATCGAGGTCACGGGCCTGAGGAGTTCCTGTAGCTATCACATAGGCGTCGAAGCCTTCAGGAAGGGAATTGACATCTACAGGTGAGTTGCAGACGAACTTGACTCCCTCCTTTTCCATCACATCCAGCCTCCTGTCGATGATCTTCTTGTTGAGCTTGAAGTTCGGAATGCCGTAGCGGAGGAGTCCGCCGGGAGCTTCGTTCCTGTCGAAGACAGTCACTTCATAGCCTTTGTAGTTGAGCTGGTTGGCAGCTGCAAGACCGGACGGACCAGCACCGATGACCGCTACCTTCCTGCCGTTGCGGACAGGATGCTCGATGGTCACGTAACCCTCGATGAAGGCTCTTTCCGCAATGGCGGCTTCATTCTCCCTGTTGGTCACAGGCTCTCCGCAAGAAAGATTCAGCACACAGGACTTCTCACAAAGGGCCGGACAGACTCTGCCGGTGAACTCGGGGAAGTCATTGGTCTTCTTGAGTATCTTGTAGGCCGTCTCCCACTCGCCCCTGTAAAGTGCATCATTCCACTCGGGATCCTTGTTGCCAAGCGGACATGCCCAGTGACAGAACGGGACTCCGCAATCCATGCAACGGCTTGCCTGCTCCTGACGGTCTTTGGTGTTCAATGTCTGTTCAACCTCTCCAAAGTCCAGGATCCGGTCATGAACAGGACGATAACCGGCCTCCTTTCGAGGCACAGTAAGAAATGCTTTAGGGTTTCCCATAATCTTCTTTGGAATAAGGTTTAGAAATCGCGCTGCACTTCAGCAATCTTCTGCTTCAGTTTGGCCATCTGCTCTTCCTGCAGCACACGCTTGTACTCGATAGGAACCACCTGTATGAACTCCTCGACATAACGGTTCCAGTCGTCAAGCATTCTCTGCGCCAGAGCGGAACCGGTGTATCGGTAGTGCTGACGTATCAGTTCGTGGAGTTCCTTGCGATAGGTCGGTTCTTCGACAAGATTGATCTCTACCATGTCCATGTTGCAGTAATAGTCGAAATCATGGTTCTTATCCCAGACATAGGCAACTCCTCCGGACATACCTGCAGCGAAGTTCCTTCCGGTGACTCCGAGCACAACGACACGTCCTCCGGTCATATATTCACAGCAGTGGTCCCCCGCGCCCTCGACTACAGCGATTGCGCCGGAGTTTCTGACAGCGAACCTCTCGCCAACGCGGCCGTTGACATACAGTTCTCCGGCAGTTGCGCCATACAGACCGGTGTTGCCGGCGATGATGTTGTCCTCAGCCACGAAATCCTCGCTCGAACGGGCAGGAGGAAGGATCGATATGCGGCCTCCTGAAAGACCCTTTCCGAAATAGTCGTTGGATTCTCCCTCAAGCTTGATGTTCAATCCCTTGACGGCAAACGCACCGAAGGACTGGCCTGCAGAGCCCTTGAACTTGATGTTGATGGTAGAGTCTGGAAGACCGGCCTCACCATAACGTCTGGCAATGAGTCCGGAGAGCATGGTGCCGACTGCCCTGTCCGTGTTGCGGATGGCATAATCAAGCGTAATCTCATCCTTGTTTTCCATGGCCCCTATGCATGACTGGATGATCTGCTCATCCTTGACACCATAGACTTTGGTGAACTCTCCCCTGTCCCAGCACAGACTCCTGTCTGTCTTAGGACGGTAGAGAAGGCGGCTGAAATCAATGGTACCGGCCTTGGTGGACGGATCCCTCTGGGCAACCTCTATGAGGTCGGTACGGCCGATTATGTCCTTGAGCTTGCGGACTCCGATTTCACTGAGATATTCACGGACATTCTGCGCAAGGAAGGTGAAATAGTTGACCAGGTACTCGGCTTTTCCGAGGAATCTCCTCCTGAGTTCAGGATCCTGGGTGGCGACGCCCACCGGACAGGTGTTCGTGCTGCACTTGCGCATCATCACACAGCCAAGGACTATCAGAGGCAGGGTTCCGAAGCTGAACTCGTCCGCTCCGAGCATCGCCATGATGACAACATCCTTGGCAGTCTTGAGCTGGCCGTCAGTCTGCAGACGGACCTGATTGCGAAGGCCGTTGATGACAAGGGTCTGCTGAGTCTCGGCAAGACCGATTTCAGGGGATATGCCGGCGAAACGCATCGAACTGGCAGGTGAGGCTCCAGTACCGCCTTCGGCTCCGGAGATGACTATGAGGTCGGCCTTGGCCTTGGCGACACCGGCTGCAATCGTACCCACTCCGCTCTCGGCCACAAGCTTGACCGATACAGCGGCTTCAGGGTTGACGTTCTTGAGGTCGAAAATCAGCTGCGCCAGATCTTCTATCGAATAAATGTCATGGTGAGGCGGCGGCGAGATGAGGGAAATCCCAGGTATCGCATTTCTGGTCTTTGCGATGATTTCGTTCACCTTGAAGCCAGGAAGCTGGCCACCTTCTCCAGGCTTGGCACCCTGGGCAACCTTGATCTGGATTTCTTCAGCATTGACAAGATATTCGGTGGTCACTCCGAAACGGCCGGAAGCAATCTGCTTTGTCTTGCTTGACAGACTGACTCCGTCGACCGACGAATGATAGCGGGCATTGTCCTCGCCTCCCTCGCCGGTGTTGCTCCTGGTGCCGAGCTTGTTCATCGCAAGGGCGATTGCCTCATGGGCCTCGATGCTCAGGGCACCGAAGGACATCGCTCCTGTCACGAAATGTTTGACGATGCTCTCTACAGGCTCGACCTCATCGAGAGGAACCGGCACGGCAGCCTTCCTGAAGCCCATGAAATCCCGAAGGAATATCGGAGCATCCTTCTCGTCTACCATCCTGGACCACTCCTTGAACTTCTTGTAGGAGCCCATCCTGGTGGCTATCTGGAGGTTGGCGATGGTGTCCGGATTCCATGCATGGTGAATTCCGTCACGGCGGTAGCTGAACTGGCCGTTGTTAGGAAGGAACTCATTGATCTCAGCCGGCTTGAAAGCCTGGTCATGAAGCCGGATGGCATCAGAGGCAATGTCGCGGAGGCCGACTCCGCCGATTGTGGAAATCTCGGTTCCGAAATATGTCCGCAGAAGATCCTCGCTCAAACCTATGCTTTCGAATATCTTGGCGCCACGGTAAGAGCGGATTGTGGATATTCCCATCTTTGAGAGAATCTTCTTCAGTCCCTTGTCCACAGCCTTGATGTAATTCTTCTCCGCTGTTGCATATTCCTCCTGGATCTTGTGTTTCCTGACGAGGTCGTCAAGGACGGCGAATGTCATGTACGGACAGATCGCCGAAGCTCCGTAGCCGAGAAGAAGGGCTGCGTGCATCACTTCGCGGATTTCTCCGGATTCCACGATCAGGGCTGTCTGGACACGCTTCTGGACTGAAATCAGATAGTGGTGTACGGCACTTACGGCGAGCAGGGACGGGATAGCGGCATGAGTGGCATCCAGGTCGCGGTCGCTGATTATGATGTAGCTGACACCGTCATCCACTGCGGCTTCGGCCTTCTTGCAAAGGTCATCGATTGCCATCTTGAGACCTGATTCACCCTTGCTGATCTCGAACAGCATCGGGAGTTTGACAGTCTTGAAGCCCTTGTAGCGGATGTTGCAGAGAATGTCGAACTCCGTGTTGGTGAGCACAGGCTGACGGAGACGGACCTTCTTGCAGTTTGACTCGTCCGGAGAAAGGATGCCGGTGCCGACTGAGCCGATATATTCGGAAAGCGACATGACGAGTTCCTCGCGGATAGGATCGATGGCCGGGTTGGTCACCTGGGCGAACTGCTGGCGGAAATAGTTGAAGAAGACCTGAGGGCGGTCGCTGAGGACAGCCAGAGGCGTGTCGTTACCCATCGAAGCGACAGGCTCCTGGGCATTCACGCACATCGGGATGACCGTTCTGTCGATATCCTCCTGACCGAAGCCGAAACAGAGGAGCTTGCGCTCGTAGTCAGGCACTGAATTGCTGACATGTCTGCCACTCTTGATCTTCTCGAGCTGGATGCAGTTGGTGGAGAGCCACTGGCGGTAAGGATATTCGGAAGCCAGCTGCTCCTTGATTTCCCCGTCGTAGTAGATCTTGCCCTCAAGGGTGTCCACAAGCAGGATCTTTCCTGGCTGGAGACGGCCCTTGGAGACGATGTCCCCAGGTTCGAAGTCCATCACTCCCACCTCGGAAGCGACCACCATCATTCCGTTTCTGGTGATGGTGTAACGGGATGGCCTCAGTCCGTTCCTGTCAAGCAGACCGCCTGCATAACGGCCGTCGGAGAACATCAGGGCGGCAGGGCCGTCCCAAGGCTCCATCAGGATGGAGTGATATTCATAGAAAGCCTTGAGGTTTTCGCTGATCGGGTTCTTGTCGTTGAAAGACTCCGGAACGAGGATGCTCATGGCCTTCGGAAGGCTCATGCCGCTCATCACGAGAAACTCGAACGCATTGTCCAGACTGGCAGAGTCGGACATCTCCTTCTGGAGAATCGGTTTGATTTCCCTTATGTCACCAAGGATTTCGCTGGAGAGCACGCTCTCCCTCGCCTGAAACCATCCCCTGTTGCCTCGGATGGTGTTGATTTCACCATTGTGGCACAGGAGACGGAAGGGCTGTGCAAGTTTCCACTTCGGGAATGTATTGGTCGAGAAACGTGAATGGACAAGGGCGAGACCGCTGGTGAAATAGTTGTTGCTCAGGTCCGGATAGTATCTTCTGAGCTGTCCGGAAGTAAGCATTCCCTTGTAGATGATGTCCTTGCTCGAAAGGGAGCAGATATAGAAATCATCGTCATCGATGCGGTTTTCAATCTTCTTGCGGATCTTGTAGAGAATCCGGTCGAAGTTCGGAAGATCTTCATCCTTGACTCCGGTGACAAAAACCTGCTTGATGTCGGGCTCCACTTCACGGGAACCGAC
The DNA here is from genome assembly GCA_004552965.1 of Bacteroidales bacterium. Taxonomy (GTDB): domain Bacteria; phylum Bacteroidota; class Bacteroidia; order Bacteroidales; family UBA932; genus Cryptobacteroides. The sequence continues at coordinate 14,034 of SFMU01000031.1, forward strand.
ACCCAGGGCATCCGGATTGGTCGGGACATTGCGGAGGTGCATGAGATTGAGACCGACACGCTCGATCTCCTCGATAACGACGGAGAGGATCTGCTGCTGTCGTACCGGGTCCTTCGGGAGGAAGACCAGACCGGTACCGTAGCGGCCCTTCTCGGGTACAGGGATACCCTGGAGAAGGATGAACTCGTGAGGAATCTGAAGAAGGATTCCTGCGCCGTCTCCGGTCTTGTCGCGTGTCTCCGCCCCACGGTGCTCCATGTTCTCGAGCACCTTCAGTGCGTTGTCAACAAGCTGGTGCGTCTTTGCGCCATGTATATTGACAACCATTCCTACTCCGCACGAATCGTGCTCGTAGGAAGGTGTGTACAATCCTTGAATATTCATTAACTGATTCTGTGAATATGTTCTTTTGCCTGATTGGAACTATCTGATAAAGAGCAGTTCGCGGTACTTTGGAAGAGGCCATGCCTCATCGTCCACGATGGTCTCGAGCTTGTCCACATGGTAACGGATGTCTTCCATCAGCGGAGCGACCGTATCGTGGTAGGCGATAGCCTTCTCTCTCTCCGAAGCAATCTTGTTGGCAACCTTGCGCGCCTCGATCATCGCATCGACCTTCTCGATGATGTATGACTCGTGCTTGCTGATCTTCTCGATGATGATGATGTTCTCTTTCGAGATCGCATCGGCCTTGTCTGCAGGGAAGATGTCCTTGACCTTGTGGACATTGTCGATGAGCATGCTCTGGTACCTTGTGACAACAGGGATGATGTGGTTCAGGCAGAGATCGCCGAATATGCGGCTTTCGATCTGGATCTTCTTGGTGTAGGTCTCCCACTTGATCTCGTTTCTGGCTTCGAGTTCATGCCTGGAAAGGACATGGGTGGACTCGAACATCCTGATGGATGACTCTGAAAGATAGTTGTCGAAGATCTTCGGAGCCGAAGTCTCGCAGTCGAGGCCACGCTTTACGGCTTCCTGCTTCCACTCCTCGCCATAGCCGTTGCCATTGAATATGATAGGCTTGATGTAGCCGATATCCTCGCGTACCACCTTGATGATGGCGGCCTCTTTCTTCTCGCCGGCAGCGATCAGTGCATCCACACGGGACTTGAAGCTGTTGAGAGCCTCGGCAACGGCAGCATTCAAGGTCAGCATGGCGCTTGCGCAGTTTGCCTCCGAACCCACGGCGCGGAACTCGAAACGGTTGCCGGTGAAGGCGAACGGCGATGTCCTGTTGCGGTCGGTGTTGTCGATGAAGAGTTCCGGGATCGAAGGAAGGTCGAGCTTGAAGGATGTCTTGCCCTCTACGAGGAAAGAATCCAGATCCGCACTCTCGACGATGTCCAGAAGTTCGGTCACGTTCTTGCCAAGGAATGAAGAGATGATTGCAGGAGGGGCTTCGTTGGCGCCGAGACGATGGGCATTGGAAGCCGACATTATGCTCGCCTTGAGCAGACCGTTGTGGTCAAGGACGGCCTTCAGGGTCTCCACGGTGAATGTAACGAAACGGAGGTTGTCCATAGGGGTCTTGCCCGGAGCATGAAGCAGGATTCCGGTGTCGGTTGAAAGCGACCAGTTGTTGTGCTTTCCGGAACCGTTGATGCCCTTGAAAGGCTTCTCGTGAAGCAGGCAACGGAAACCATGCTTCCTTGCCACGCGCTTCATCAGGGACATCATGAGCATGTTGTGGTCGACGGCCAGGTTGGTCTCCTCGAAGATAGGAGCAAGCTCGAACTGGTTCGGGGCCACCTCGTTGTGACGGGTCTTGCAAGGAATGCCGAGTTCGAGAGCCTGGATCTCGATGTCCTTCATGAACTCCTCGACACGTGAAGGAATGCTTCCGAAATAGTGGTCATCCATCTGCTGGTTCTTGGCGGAATCGTGTCCCATGAGGGTACGTCCTGTCATCACCATGTCGGGACGTGCAGCGTAGAGGGCCTCGTCGACAAGGAAATATTCCTGCTCCCAACCAAGGTTGCTGACAACCTTCCTGACTTCAGGGTTGAAGTACCGGGCAACAGCGGTGGCAGCCTTGTCGACTGCAAGAAGAGCCTTCTTGAGCGGCACTTTGTAGTCAAGGGCCTCACCTGTGTAGGCGATGAACACTGTCGGAATCATCAGGGTGTCCCCAAGGACGAAAACCGGAGAAGTCGGATCCCAGGCCGTGTAGCCTCTTGCCTCGAAGGTGCTTCTTATGCCTCCCGAAGGGAAGGAACTTGCATCAGGTTCCTGCTGGATCAGCAGCTTGCCGGTGAACTTCTCGATCATTCCGCCCTTTCCGTCATGCTCGACGAAACCGTCGTGCTTTTCTGCAGTACCTTCTGTCAAAGGCTGGAACCAATGGGTGTAGTGAGTCACTCCCAGGCTGATAGCCCACTGCTTCATGCCCTCGGCAACAGCATCAGCCACAGAACGGTCAAGAGGCGCTCCATTGTCGATGACATCACACATCTTGTTGTAAGCTTCGGTCGGAAGATACTCATACATCTTCTTCTTGTTGAAGACGAACTTTCCGAAATACTCGCTTGGACGCTCTGAAGGAGCCTTCACATAGACCGGTCCGCGTTTGAAAGCCTCGTCTACTACACTGAGTCTCAATTTGGATGACATAGTACTGTTCTTTTAAGGTTTATATTATAACTACTAACTTTGGTTTTCTAAAATATTTTAAACGAAGAGAGGCCAGTCCATTCGGACCAGCCTCTTGATATTTACCGATGTATCACGTTTTCTATCTTGTGCGACTGAAGGCTGGAGTACAGCACACGAAAACTCGCAGAGCCTGCTGATTATTCTGCTGGTTCTGCTGATTCTGGTTATTATTATTGTACACGCTGTACATTTCCTTCTTTGTTTTCGACAAATCTAAAAAGTTGGAATTTAAAATGCAAGATTTTTAATTAAAAAATTTTAATAAAAACATTTCAATCCTCCCCGATTTTGACAAGAGACAGGAAATGACTAACTTCGTAGACCCAATCATTATTAACACCCGACAACGATGACCAAACTCAGCAAAGTCCTGGTACTGGGATCAGGCGCTCTCAAGATCGGCCAGGCAGGAGAGTTCGACTACTCCGGGTCGCAGGCTCTCAAAGCTCTTCGCGAAGAAGGCATCAGTTCAGTACTCATCAACCCCAACATCGCAACGATCCAGACTTCGGAAGGCATTGCGGACAAGGTCTATTTCCTGCCCGTGACGCCTTTCTTCGTCACTGAGATCATCAAAAAGGAGCGCCCGGACGGCATCCTCCTTGCCTTCGGCGGTCAGACAGCCCTGAACTGCGGCACAGAACTCTACAGGAAAGGAATTCTTGATGAATATGGCGTCAAGGTCCTCGGAACCAGCGTCGAGGCGATAATGAACACCGAAGACAGGGACCTCTTCGTCAAGGAGCTGAACAAGGTGGACCTGAAGGTACCGGTGAGCGAAGCCTGCGAGGACATCGACAGCGCTGTAGCGGCTGCCCGGAGAATAGGCTATCCGGTCATGATCCGTTCTGCCTATGCCCTGGGAGGTCAGGGTTCCGGAGTCTGCAAGACCGAAGAAGAATTCAGGGAGATTGCAGAATCGGCCTTCACTTTTGCTCCTCAGGTACTCGTCGAGGAGAGTCTGAAAGGGTGGAAGGAAATCGAGTTCGAGTGCATCAGGGATGCGGCTGACCGCTGTTTCACTGTCGCCTCGATGGAGAACTTCGACCCGCTGGGAATCCACACCGGCGAGAGCATCGTTGTCGCTCCGACCTGTTCCCTCAGCGAGGCTCAGGTCAAGATGCTCCAGGATATTGCCGTCAGGTGTGTCAGACACCTTGACATCGTCGGTGAATGCAACATCCAGTACGCATTCAACGCAGAGACGGATGACTACAGGATCATCGAGATCAATGCCCGGCTGAGCCGTTCTTCAGCCCTCGCATCCAAAGCCACAGGCTATCCGCTGGCCTTCGTCGCCGCCAAGATCGCCCTCGGCTACACCCTTGACCGGATCGGGGAGATGGGTACTCCCAATTCAGCATATTCAGCTCCGCAGCTCGACTATCTCATCTGCAAGATTCCGCGCTGGGACCTTACGAAGTTCAACGGAGTCAGCCGCAAGATCGGTTCCAGCATGAAGTCGGTCGGCGAGATCATGTCCATCGGCCGCAGTTTCGAGGAACTCATCCAGAAGGGTCTGAGAATGATCGGACAGGGAATGCACGGCTTCGTCTGCAACGAGCACGTCAGGTTCACCAACCTAGACGAAGAGCTGGAGAACCCGACAGACCTCAGGATTTTCGCCATCGCGCAGGCTCTTCAAGAGGGTTATCCGGTGGAAAGGATCCACGAACTGACGAAGATCGATCCTTGGTTCATAGGCAGGATGAAGAACATCGTGGACTTCCAGCATATTCTCGAGGGTTTCGACTCCCTCGAGTCCATTCCTGAAGAGACGCTCCGCAAGGCCAAGGAAATGGGCTTCTCGGACTTCCAGATAGCGAGATGTGTCCTCAAAAACGGCGAGAACATGGAGAGACAGGTTCTCAAAGTCCGTTCAAGGAGGAAGGCCCTGGGGATCCTTCCGGCCGTGAAGAGGATCGAAACCGTTGCCAGCGAGCACCCGGACCTCACAAATTACCTCTACATGACCTACGGGGCTTCCGGACACGATGTAAACTATTACAAGAATGACAAGTCGGTCATCGTGCTCGGCTCGGGAGCCTACCGCATCGGCAGTTCGGTCGAGTTCGACTGGTGTTCCGTGAATGCAATCCAGACAGCAAGGAAACTCGGCTACAAGTCGATCATGATCAACTACAATCCGGAGACCGTTTCGACAGACTATGACATGTGCGACCGCCTCTACTTCGACGAGCTCAGTTTCGAAAGAGTGATGGACGTCATCGACCTTGAGAACCCGAACGGTGTGATCGTCAGCGTGGGAGGCCAGATACCGAACAACCTTGCGATGAAGCTCTACCGCCAGGGAGTCCCTGTCCTGGGCACCTCCCCTGTCAGCATCGACCGCGCGGAGAACAGGAACAAGTTCAGCGCTATGCTGGACCAGCTGGGAATCGACCAGCCTCAGTGGAGCGCCCTGACAAGCATGGAGGACGTGAAGACCTTCATCGACAAGGTCGGCTACCCGGTCCTCGTGCGCCCTTCCTACGTACTTTCAGGCGCAGCGATGAACGTCTGCCACAACGACGAAGAACTTGTCCGCTTCCTGGACATGGCATCGGAAGTCAGCAAGGATTATCCTGTGGTCATCTCCCAGTTCATGACCGAAACCAATGAAATCGAGTTCGACGCGGTAGCCCGCAACGGCGAGATCGTCGAATACGGCATCAGCGAGCACATCGAATATGCCGGAGTCCATTCCGGGGATGCAACGATGGTCTTCCCTGCCCAGAACATCCGCTTCGCCACCATCAGGCAGATCAAGAAGATCAGCCGCGCAATCGCCAGGGAACTCAACATCTCCGGCCCGTTCAACATCCAGTTCCTCGCGAAGGGCCGTGAGGTGAAGGTCATCGAATGCAACCTGAGGGCCTCCAGGAGTTTCCCTTTCGTGTCCAAGGTTCTCAAACGCAACTTCATCGAGACCGCGACCAAGATCATGCTCGATGCCCCTTACACAATGCCGGACAAGAGCGAATTCGACATCGACCGTATCGGAGTCAAGGCGAGCCAGTTCAGCTTCTCCCGTCTCCAGAACGCAGACCCTGTGCTGGGAGTCGACATGAGTTCCACAGGAGAGGTCGGATGCCTGGGTGACGACTACAGCGAAGCTCTCCTCAACGCGATGATTGCCACCGGTTACAAGATTCCGTCCAAGGACAAGGGCATCATGATCAGCAGCGGTGACGTCAAGGAGAAAGTGGCGCTTCTGGACGGTGTTAGGCTTCTGAAGAATGCCGGCTACACAATCTACGGGACCTGCGGGACAGCTGCTTTCCTGAATGCGAACGGAGTCGAAGCGATCCCAGTCGACTGGCCGGACGAGAACAATCCGGACAACGGGAATGTCATCAGGATGATTGCCGACCACATGTTCGACCTGATCATCAACATCCCGAAGAACAGGACCAAGAGGGAACTCACCAACGGCTACCACATCAGGCGGGCTGCCATCGACCACAACATTCCTCTGATCACAAACTCCCGTCTGGCCTCCGCATTCATGGATGCCATAACCGAGAAGTCACTTGCCGACATCAAGATAAAGAGCTGGCAGGAGTACGAATAGATGGTCCGAACCCGTCCGTGGTCTACGGGCGGGTCTGGCCGTCGCCTCTGATGAGCCATTTGTAGGTGGTCATCTCCTCAAGTCCCATAGGTCCTCTGGCTCCGAGTTTCTGGGTACTGATTCCTATCTCGGCACCGAGTCCGAACTGTGCCCCATCGGTAAAACTGGTCGGGGCATTCACATATACGCAGGCCGCATCCACTTCTCTCTGGAAGAAAGCGGCAGCATCGGGATTTTCGGTGACAATGGCCTCGCTGTGGCCGGAGCCATATTCAGAAATATGCTCCACCGCCTCCTGCAGGCTGTCCACCGTACGGATCGACATAGTCATCGAAAGGAACTCCTTCCCGAAGGATTCGGCATCCGCATGGCGCAGCAGAACGGAAGGATAGGACCCCTCAAGCGCGGAATATGCCCGCGGATCGGCATAGATCAGCACGCCCTTCGCCCCAAGTCCGGAGCAGATCGAGCCCAGGTCTCCAAGCCTTGCCGAATGGATGAGCAGGCAGTCAAGGGCATTGCACACGCTGACCCTCCTCGTCTTGGCATTGACAACGATGTCAGACCCCTTCTTGAGATCTGCATCCTTGTCGAAATAGGTATTCACCACACCGGCTCCGGTCTCTATGCAAGGCACCTTGGCATTGTCCCTGACAAAATCGATGAGCCTGCGGCTCCCGCGTGGAATCAGCACATCCACATAGCCCACGGCAGCGAGAAGCTCCCCTGCGGCCTCATGGGTAGATGGGAGCAGGTTGACGGCATCCGGAGTCACGCCTTTGGAGATCAGAACCTTACGGATCAATGCCGTGATAGCCAGATTGGAATTCTCCGCATCACGTCCGCCCTTGAGCATACAGACATTGCCGCTCTTGAAACAAAGCGAGAACACATCGAAGGTCACATTCGGGCGAGCCTCATAAATGACTCCGATCACCCCGAAAGGGACGCTCACCCTCTTTATTTCCAAGCCGTTCGGCCTGGTGCAGCGGGAAAGGACACGTCCGAGCGGAGAAGGAAGCGAGGCCACATTGCGGATGTCGGATGCAATCGCCTCCAGCCTCCCGGGAGTCAGAAGAAGACGGTCTCTGAGTGGATTTCCCTCCTCCATCCTGTCGCAGTCCATCCTGTTGGCTGACAGGATTGCCTCCGCATCCGGAGCGATTGCATCGGCGAGCGCAAGGAGAATCTCATTCCGCTTTGCGTCAGAAAGTCTTGCCACCTCAGGACGGGCGGCCCTGGCATCTTTGAATATCTGTGAAATCATCGTTACTGTTCAATATAAAGATAGTCATAGTGGACGAGAGGCTTCATTCCATGGGCACCGATGTGCGCGGCAACCTCTTCACTTGAATATGCCGATTTCCCGCAGGCTATCTGCCTGCCGTCGGGTCCGAGGATCCGGACGATGTCCCCTTCCTCGAAATCCCCTTCCACGGATGTGACTCCGACAAGCAGGAGACTGGCCGCTTCATTGCCCATGAGGGCGGCAACAGCATCACGGTTGACTGTGACTGCCCCCTTGGCGAACCCGTCGCTGTGGGCAATCCATTTCTTGACACTGGAAACCTCCTGCGGCGAAGGGACGAATTCCGTGTGGACCGTGGATTCGGGCCTGTCGAAAAGGTCCACGAGGACATTGTCCCTCTTGCCGTTGGCTATGATGACCCGGATGCCTTCCTGAGCCACTTTCTGGGCTATCGAAGTCTTGGTCAGCATGCCTCCCCTGCCGAAAGAACTCTTTCCGGCCTGAATGAAAGAGGAGAGGTCGGTGTCGGCTCCGACCTTGCGGATTACTTCTGAAGCCGGATCGGAAGGAGCGCCGTTGTAGATTCCGTCGATGTTGCTGAGTATCACCAGAGCCTCGGCATCCATCATCGAAGCGACGAGGCCGGAGAGTTCATCGTTGTCCGTGAACATGAGCTCGGTGACGCTGATGGTATCGTTCTCGTTGACGACAGGAACGACACCGTTGGCCAGCATGACCTCCATGCAGTTGCGCTGATTGAGGTACTCCTTTCTGGTGGAAAAACTCTCCTTCATAGTCAGGACCTGCCCGATCGGGACTCCATATTCACGGAAAAGATTGTGGTAGATGTTTATCAGCCGTACCTGACCGACGGCCGAGTAAAGCTGCCTCTGCCTGACGGAATCGAGTCTCGGATCTCCCTTGAGCAGACTTCTGCCGCAGGCTACAGCGCCGCTGGTCACGAGTATCACTTCATATTCCCTGTTCCTCAGGGCAACAACCTGGTCCACAAGAGATGACATCCTTGTCTGGTCCAGGGTACCATTATCCCTGGACAGGACATTGCTGCCTATCTTCACTACTATTCTTCCTTTCATCACTTCCCTCCTTTGAGACCCTGGATGACTGCATTGGTGAAACCAGCCTTCTCCATTGCGTTAAGACCACGGATCGTGAGTCCTCCCGGAGTTGTGACCTTGTCGATTTCCTGCTCCGGATGGGTTCCGTGGGCTTCCAGAAGAGCGGCGGCCCCCTTGACGGTCTGGGAGACGATCTTCACGGCATCCCGGGCATAGAAGCCCAGTTCCACTCCCCCTTCGGAAGCGGCCCTGATGTACCTCAGGGCATAGGCGATGCCGCAGGAAGCGAGGGCCGTGCCAGGCATGAGCTGATTGAAAGGGACCTTCATCACCGACCCCGTGCCTTCGAAGACAGAGGCAACCTCATCCTCCTGTTCGGGAGTAGCTGTCACACGGCTGACGAAAGTCATGCTCTGGCAAACCTCGATCGCCGTATTGGGGATTGAATATGTCAACGCAGGCTTCTGGCCATCCTTTTCGAGAAAGCCCAGGAGGTCTTCCGGAGAGACCCCAGGAGCGAAAGAGACAATCTGCTGCCTCGAACAGTCGAGAAGAGGCCTGATCTCGGAACAGACCTCAGGGACAATCCAAGGCTTTACGGCAATTACCACCATGTCGGCATCCTTGACAGCCTCGACATTGTCGAGGGATGTCCTGATGCCATATTCGGAGAAACGCGCGAGGGTGGTTGCGTGCCGCGCAGTGACCGTGATGCAGGATGCGGGGATCTTTCCTGCCCTGGCGATGCCGATGGCGGCTGCTCCGCCCATATTCCCGGCACCGATGATTGTTATGTTCATTTTATATCAAGTTATGTAGTTTTCAATTTCCGCAAGCCGCAGTTCCGCAGATCCGGCGGCTTTCAAAGC
>SFMU01000078.1 GCA_004552965.1 Bacteroidales bacterium
GATTTCGCATATTCGTTTGCTGCACCCCATGACGTTGGTCGGGTTGACCGCCTTGTCGGTGGAGATCATCACGAACTTCTTCGTGCCGTACTTGACTGCAAGGTCCGCGATGACGCGGGTGCCGTAGATGTTGTTCTGGACCGCGATGGCAGGGTCGTCCTCCATCATCGGGACGTGCTTGTAGGCGGCCGCATGGAAGACATATTCAGGCTTGTGCTGAGCGAAGATGCTCTCCATGTGGTCCTTGTTGGCGATGCTGGTGACGATGGTCTCGTTCGGTATGTCGGAGTGATGCCTTGCCATCATCAGACGGATGTCGTGCATCGGGGTCTCTGCCTGGTCGATGAGCACCATCTCTGCCGGATGGTACTTGGCCACCTGACGGACCATCTCGGAACCGATCGATCCGGCCGCTCCGGTGATCATTATCCTCCTGCCCGTCAGCAGGGCTCCGATCGCGTCCATGTCGACTTCGATCTTGTCCCTCGGAAGCAGGTCCTCGATGGCGACTTCGTGGAGGCGCCTGTGGCTGAGCGAGGAAGCCTTGCCGTCCCATTCCTCCTCCTGCGGCATCATCATGATCTTTATGTCCACCGCGAGGAACTCGTCGATCATCTTCTGGTTCTCACGGAAGGTGTCGCTCTTCAGAGGCGAGACGAGGAGGATGCGCACGCCCTGCCTTGAGAGGCGCAGGGCAAGACCCGAGGCGTTCTCGAGCACGGGAACTCCCATCAGGTAGGAGCCATGCTTGACGGGGCCGTCAGCGATGAAGGCGGCCAATGAATATGGTGTCGCTCTGCCCGAGAGGCTCTTGGCGATGGCGATTCCGCCTTCCTGGGTGCCGTAGATGGCCACTTTCAAGGCGTTGTCGCTCTTGACCGCATCGTAGAGTCTCTTGACGAGAACCCTTTCGACCCAGAGCAGCAGGGTGCTGACCGCGAACAGGACGATCGTGGTCGGGATGTCAGGATAGAAGAAGAGTTTCTGGTCTTCCCAGATGAGACCTGTAAGGATTCCGAGCAGGCAGAAGGTCATCGAGGCGAAGAAGGATGCCGAGGCGACCTTCTCCAGATCGACGAAGGATGAATACCTGACGATTCCGGAATAGGTGTGGAAGATCCTGAATGAGATGATGAAGAGAAGAGTGCCGATGAGGATGGATCTGGTCATCGGCCAGAACCTGCCGGCAAAAGAGAGGCCACCGTAGACTGCATAGTAGCCGATGTAGCAGGAGAAAATGACAATGGCGCAATCGATCAGAAGGATGCACCAGTAAGGGAGCGCTTTCTTTGAGAAATACCAATTCAAAAAATCGTGTACTACTCGCATAGTTTTTTCATTTACCCCTCCTGTTTCATAAGGGGGTTGATTACCAATAACTTAAATACTTTTCTGAACTTCTTTTTCTACAATTCCACTCCGCCCTTCGGTCGTCCGGGCGGTGGAAAGGTGGTCGCGGCGGGCGCTCGCGGGTCGGGTGCGGGACGCCTTTCGCGGGACGCGCGGTCAGTCCTTCGGGACGGCGGTCTGCGTGCCGAAGTAGGAGGCGTACCAGCGGGCGAACCGCCTCAGCCCCTCGCGCAGGCTGGTGTCAGGCCTGAAACCGAAATCCTCCTCCAGCGGAGCGGTGTCCGCAAAGGTCACGGGCACATCTCCCGGCTGCATAGGAACGAGCTCCTTGTGGGCCTCGAAATCGTAGTCCTCCGGCAGGACCCCGGCCGCAACCAGCTCCTCCTGGAGGATGGTCACGAAATCCAGCAGGTTCTCCGGATTGCTGTTGCCGATGTTGTAGACCTTGTACGGCGGCACAGGCAGCCCGTCCTCACCGGTCTTGCGTTCCGGCGCGTGGCGCATGACTCGGACCACACCCTCGACGATGTCGTCGATGTAGGTGAAATCGCGGCGGCAGTTGCCGTAGTTGAAGATACGGATGGTCTCCCCGGCGCGAAGCTTGTCAGTGAATCCGAAATATGCCATGTCGGGACGGCCCGCAGGACCGTACACGGTGAAAAACCTCAGTCCCGTCGACGGGATGTCGTAGAGTTTCGAATATGCATGGGCCATCAGCTCATTGCTCTTCTTCGTGGCGGCATAGAGGCTGACCGGATTGTCCACCTTGTCTTCCGTCGAATATGGCACCTTCGCGTTGGAGCCGTACACCGATGAGGATGAGGCATAGACGAGATGCTCCACGGCGTGGTGCCTGCAGGCTTCGAGGATGTTGTAGAAGCCGATGATATTGCTCTCGATGTAGGAGTCCGGATTGGTGATCGAGTAGCGGACTCCCGCCTGCGCGGCAAGGTTCACGACCACCGCCGGCCGTTCCTCCCCGAAGACCCTCTCCACAATCTCCCTCTCCGCAATCGATCCCCGCACGAACCTCCACCGCGCAGCGGCTCCGGTCTGGCCCCCATCCGGGCAGGCAGCGGCTCCCCCGGCGGCAGAAACTTCAGCGCAATCGGAAGCGGCCCCGGCGGCAGCGACATTTGCCCCGGCGGCGCAGCAACATCCCGGCGCGGCAGCCCCATCCGGGCGGGCATCAGCCCCCCCGGCGGCGCAGCAGCATCCCGGCGCGACAGCCCCATCCGGCCGGGTTCCCCCGGCGGCCAGAGCTTCGATCTCGCGGAGACGCTCGTACTTGATGTTGACATCGTAGTAGTCGGTGATGGAATCGATTCCCACCACCCGGATGTCCTTCACCTCGGACAGCAACCTCCTGACGAGGTTCGCCCCGATGAAGCCGGCAGCACCGGTCACCAGTACGGTCTTTCCTTCCAGCGAAACATTTTCTTTCAACATATTCATCAATTATCTAAAAACAAATACTTGACATTCAGTTGTTTCATAGTTTCATCAGGAATCCGCGCCACCGGGCGCGCACATCTCATGCCTCATCCCCGCAATCATCTCGGACCGTGAGCATAAAGCCCACATCCCGGTGCCGGCATCAGGCCTCTTCCCCGCAATCCTCTTCCCCGGAGACCGGTTCCAGGAGTTCCGGCCGGATGAACGAGGTTGCGACCGCGCATATTCCCGAAACCGAGACTACCAGCCTGCGATCGCCCTTGATCCGCCTGACCACGCCGACCGCCCCCTTGAACGGGCCGTCGAGCACTCTGACCCTGCTCCCTTTCAGGAACTGCGGATTGGTGATTGTCAGCGGAATATATTCCTGCCCCTTGATGTTCACCACCATCCGGAAATTGTCCATCTCCGCGTCGGAAATGGTCGCAAATCCGGTGCGGGCGGAATCACGGTAGACGGCAATCCGCGAATAGAAATCCGACTTCAGGCCGAATAGGAACCGCTCCGAACAGCGCAGAAAGACTATCGAGCCGAGAAGGGGCCTGCCGGAAGCCATCGGGATGAAGGTCTCGATGGAATTCGTTTCGAGAAAACTGAGTATGTACCGGCGGGCATCGATAATTCTGATAGCGTGCCAATGGTCATCTTGCGTTGTCAAATCAGGTCAAGGTTTGCGGTTCAAATAAAGCGAACAAAGGGGTGCTCCGCCAGACGGTGCTTTCGTCAACTCAAAAGAGGCGGATAAATATTTCGGCATCAGCTGTTCCACGCTGACAATTGTCGTTTCCCTATCCAGGTGAAAGAGGACAAACCGACATCAGACACTGGCAAAACAAAGCCAGAAGCACTCTGTCAGATTAAGACAAAGTTACTCATATTGTAAGAAAGAATCAAATAAAAAACCTCTTTGGCGGAGAAGCGGACAGGGATTATTCAGACCCTCTCCTTGCGGGCAGCAGCCCTTTGCGTCGGCATATTCGTAAAAACCTGACATAGAACAGGATAGCTGCGGCGAAGAGGCCGAGCAGCAGCCCCACCCAGACGCCGGCAGGCCCCAGGCCGGCGGTGAATCCGAGCAGATAGCCCGACGGGATCGCGACAAGGTAGTAGGAGATCAGCGAATATACCATCGGAACCTTAGTGTCCTTCAGTCCTCTGAGGGAGGCCATCGAGGCGAGCTGCACGGCGTCGGCGACCTGGAAGAGGGCGAGGACGATGATGAGTTTCGAGGCGAGGGCGGTGACTGCCGGGTCATTTGAATATACCGACGGAAGCAGGTGCCTCAGTGCCACGAACAGCAGGCCGCAGGCTCCCATGTAGAACAGCGACATGTGGATCGAGGCGTTGGCCGCCATCACGGTTTCTTCCTTCTTCCCGGCTCCGTACTGGAAGGACACCCGGATAGTGGCTGCGGCTCCGATGCCGGTTGCGACCATGAAGGACAACTGGCTCAGGCTGTTGACAATCTGATGGGCGGCCAGTTCGACCTTTCCCATCCAGCCGACCATGATGGCCGCGAGGCTGAAGCTCATGGACTCGAGCAGCCCGGAAAGTGAAATCGGGACGGAGAGGAAGAGAAGGGTCCTGAGGGTCTCCCTGTCCGGTCTGATGCTGAGGGCTTCCCTGAAGAATGGGCCCATCCTGCGGGACACGGTCAGGATGATGAGGAAGGAGACCGCGCAGAAGATGCGGGAGATGAGGGTCGCAAGGGCGGCTCCGGAGACTCCGAGCGCCGGACTCCCCCAATGGCCGAAGATGAACACCCAGTTGAGAAGGACGTTCATCAGGTTGGAAATCACCGTGATCCACATCGCGTACTTGGTGTTGCCGACTCCTTCGGCGAAGAAGCGGCAGGTGAAGAACGGGAGCATGGCGACGATGGAGGCCAGGTTGATGAAGTAGTAGTCTCGGGCATAGTGAAGGACTTCCGGTTCCTGTCCCATCTTCCCCATAAGGAGGCCGGTGACGAGCAGGATGGCCGCCACGAGGGTGAAGACGATGGTGTTGAGCAGGAAGGAATTCTTCAGGTAGCGGGAGGCAGCCCGGTGGTCATCCCGGCCCATCGATTCGCCCACCAGCGGGGTGAGCCCCTGTGAGAATCCGATAAGGCTGACGATGCCGATCACGAAGATGGCATTGGCGAATGACACTCCGGCCAGCTGGGCGGTCCCCACATGTCCGACCATGATGTTGTCGGCGAGCTGCACGACAACCTGCCCCGCCTGAGTGATCATCACCGGCAGGGCCACCTTCAAGTTCCTCCTATAGAATGGCAAATACTTTCTAATGCTGTACATAATCTCTTTTCAATCAATTAGTTGTCGCGAGGCCTCTCCGGCCTCTCCCCGCCCGCATAAGGGTCCTCCGGAAGGGGTTTCGGCCCGAGCTGAAGGGGCAGGGCTTCACCCCGTCCACACGCCGCTCCTCCGGAAGGAATTCTCCACGGTCCTCAGGGCGGTTCCTCGAGTCGGTTCTCTGAGCGGGCTTTGGGCGGGCTCTGACCGGTCCTCTGGCCGGGCTGTTTCCTCGGTCATTCCCTCAATCTTCCACACGGTTTCCCCACACGTTGCTCAGCTCGGCCCTCTGGCCGGTCTTCCCCTCAATCTTCCACCCGGTTTCCCTCACGTTGCTCAGCTCGGTCATCTGGCCGGTCTTCCCCTCAATCTTCCGCCCGGTTTCCCTCACGTTGCTCAGCTCTGTCCTCTGGCCGGTCCCTCAAAACAATTCTCAAGCCGGCCCGAGAGGCGGTCTTCGCCACGGCCACCCTA
>SFMU01000079.1 GCA_004552965.1 Bacteroidales bacterium
CGGCCCGTGCCAGGTGAATTTCACGAAGCCCAATTCGGCTACTATCCGATACACCAACTCACAGTGGCTCCGCGAGGATGCCACTGAGGCACCTGTGGGTAGGGTCGCCGTGCCAAAATGCCGATAGATGTCCCCTTCGCCACGCGGCCCTGCCTCAGAGCCACCTGTAGCTGGGGGTGCCGTGCCAAACCCGGTCGTGAACCCGACCATAAGCCCTGCAACGGTACCGATTTCCTTCCCTTCGGCACGTGACCCTGCCCCAGAAGTGCTTCAGTTGAGGGTCGCCGTGCCGAAGTGCCGATAGAAGCCCTCTTCGCCACGCGGTGATGTCTCTGAGGGACCTCTGGAAGGGGTCGCTGTGCCAAGGACCGGTCTGAAGAACGCTTTGCCACGCGATAACTTGAATACGATGGGTACCGCCCGCGTCACGTGTGCGCTGGAGCATACGCAGGACACCCTCACCGGTGGCAACGGAATCACAATCGCACGTGTCTCGTGCACGGGAGCACACAGCCGTTGATGCTCTTGACCTCGGGGTCCTGGCCTCGCGCGTCACGTGTGCGCTGGAGCTCACGCCTTTCTGAGTCATCTGCTGTCCGCTTCGGCACTCAGTATCTGCTGGAGTGTTTCAGGGGATTGTATTCAATACAACATGAATTCCTTGCCGGTAGAAGAGAAGTTCGGGCAGATATTCCCTGCCATAAGTAAGGCGAAACTCTCGGAATGATGTGAGTCCGGTCATTGCCTGATGCTTTTGCCGGTTTTCGCCATGGCACCCCAACTCACAGATGTCTCAGAGGCATCCCTTCATGGCGAGCCACTCATCTGTCGGCTATTCGCCACGGCGACCTCGTCCACAGGTGTCTCAGAGGCATCCCTTCATGGCGAGCCACTCATCTGTCGGCTATTCGCCACGGCCACCTCGTCCACAAGAGTCTCAGAGGCATCCCCACATGACTAACCACTCATCTGTCGGCTATTCGACACTTCCGAAGTACTTGCAGGTGAGGTGGATGGGCTGTTACGGGGGTGTCAGGGTGAATAAGAAAGTGACTGAAGTCATAAGACTTTCAGTCACTTTCCTGTAGGTTGACGTTAGAGCGAAGGATTACTTCATCTCGGCTACTGACTGCTTGCGGAATTCCTTTCCGAGCTTTTCGAGTTCGAGAGTGGCCTTGCGTGCGCGTGCTGCGGCTGCCTTGTTTCCTTCTGCTGCCTTTGCGAGCTCGATCTGAAGAGTCTCGACGATCGCTGTGATCTTTTTGATAGTTTCTTTCATATTCTTGAGTGTTAATGATTTTGTGATTTTCAAAGATGTGTCAAATATAGTGATTTATTTTTTTACACCAAGAAAAAAATATCGCAATACCATTATTTTCATATGTTTGCCCAAAGAATGGCACTCAACAGGAAGGAAACCTGCTACACCTCTTGGAAGGACTTCGCCATTATGCCTGAAAACCTAAAAACCGATCAGAGGCTGCGTGGACCTCAGGTCGTGTCTCTTGCCGATGCAGAACGACATTCCGAAGTTCAACTGCATTCTGAACTGTCCGTATGGATAAGGGATGCCGTTGTCGGAAGCTTTTGCGAAATCGGTCATCATGTAGTCTGAACCGATGAAGACGTTGTAGCCTTTCGGATGGAGGCTGAGAATGAATCCGAAGCCTTCCCCGAAAGAGGTAAGAGCTCCGTTGACACTCATCGAGAACCAGTTGCAGGGCCTCAGGTTGGCGTATAGCCGGTTGCTCGTCCTGGTGAAGGGACCATCGAAAGTGGTAGAGGACATGACGCCGACGCTGAGGCCGTCATAGAACGGCATCGTGTATTCGGCTCCTGCCGTCATGGTGCAGGCAAGCATATCGTTCCTTTTCCCGTTCGAGGATGTCCTGTGGAATTCATAGAAATCCTCAAGACCTTCGCCGAGGGCATTGAACTGCTCATCAAGGCTGTTTTCCTGGTCACCGTTGATAGCTATGTCCTCGAATCCGTCGAATACCCAGCCCTGCTCTCCGGTCTCAGCCAGCGTGCTGTTCTTCCAGGAAATGAAACCCAGGTCGCAGATAGCCAGCGAGAGTCTCAGGCCTCGGATGAGTTCGAAATCGGCTCCGAGGTCGAGGGCGGCCCCGTAGCCTGAGACGATTTTGTCATAAGTCCAGGTATCGGTAATTCCGATGTTTTCGAAATCGATGATGTCGTTCTCATCGGAGGACTCGGCTGAGCCGCTTTCACCCTTGGTCTTGATGTCCAGGAAGCCGCAGGATGCCTTCAATGTACCATTGGAATGTACGGACCACTGGTCTTCCGTCATCTCTACCCGCATCTTGTCCACCCTGATGTCGGCATCTGCGAGTCCTGCGAGAAGCTTCAGTCTCGCTCCGAAATTGACTCTGTCCGCTATCGTCCTTCTGTATCCGAAAGCCAGTTCAAGATGGGCGTCTCCCCGGACCGCAAGGTCTGAGATGTCGTAGTATCTCGATTTTCCCGGGTTCTTCATGAACTCGAAAAGCTCGTACGGAATGTTCGCAGTCACGTCCGCCTTGATGTTGGCATCGAAACTGAAGAAACTCTTTTTGCCCCATATTCCGAAGGCGAGGAGTGAGGCTGAAGTGTTGAAATTCAGGTTGTTGTTGCTGTTCAGCTTGCTTAGGAAGTCGGATGGGGTGACCTCCGGCCCCATGAATGTGGTCAGTTGTCCGTCAGAAGTTGGGAAAAGGAAGGTGCTCACTCCCATATTGGAATTCAATCCCATCGCGAATCCTCCGATAGCAGGCAGCGAAAAGAAACTCTTTTCCGGTGCGAACGCCGGATTGAAACTGCGCCTCATATTGTCTCCGTCGAGGAAATATGCCGACTGCAAACCCGTCTGGGCGTTCATCGAAGACAGTGCCAGAATTCCCCCGGCAAGAATAGCTATGTACTTTTTCATTGTCC
Source organism: Bacteroidales bacterium (assembly GCA_004552965.1). GTDB lineage: Bacteria > Bacteroidota > Bacteroidia > Bacteroidales > UBA932 > Cryptobacteroides. The sequence goes on from SFMU01000079.1 coordinate 2,935, forward strand.
TAAAGTTCTATGTCCGCCTTGCCCTGGATCCGGGCTTTGATGTTCAACATTCTTACACCCTGGGCAGGGTCGAGAGGGGTGCCGAGAAGGTCGCTGCCTGGAGCATAGGACTCGATCAGCAGCCTGACTCCATCCATCCGGGAAATGTCTCCGTTGCCTGAGACAATGATGGAGATTGGCGAGACCGTAGGATCGTTCAATGTTCCGGCAAGTATCTCCGCATTTAGCTCCGTGGTGATTTCCGGTATGGTATTCCCTTCGGTGTCAATGGCTTCCGCCGTAAGAACGAATCTCATCGGAACGTGGTTCTCGAAGTCTGCCTTCAACGTCAGCATGTCGATTTCGAAAGTCACATTCTCTCCGTTGATGGTCTCATTCCACCCCTTGATTTCGTAATTGTCCGTGGAATGGTAGTCCTTCTCCGGAGTGAAAGGAAGATTGATGAGGTGGAGGAAGTCCTCGATGAAAACCATCTCGGTGCTTCCGATAGGCGCACTGATGTCGCCGTCAATCCGGATTGTGGTGTCAATTCCATTGGTGAGGTCATAGGCGGGATTCATACAGGAAGAAAAGGCCGCTGCCAGAATCGCAATGACCAGAAAGGATTTTCCTTTGAACATGTTTGCAGTTGTAAATAATTCCGGGCAAAGATATTCAATAAACCCCGGATTTCAAATGATTTTCCCGGCTCTCCGGTCAAAATTATGAACAAGGTCCGTGGGAATATATTCATTTGCATGAGGTTATATCCATCTATTGATCAAGAAAACCATTATTTTCATATATATTTGTGAATTGAATGATTTCAGTTTCGCAAGTGCGAAACAACCTTATCTGGAGGCCGAAAGGCCGATAGGTAAGTCCCTTTCCCGGGGAAAGGGATTTAGGGATAGGGTAGCGTGGACAAAGATCATGACATGAGCGAAAGTTCGCGTATGGTGGAAAGGCCACTGAATGATAAATACTTGCAACTTGCATAACTTGAATCGAATGATAAACAGCGCTATGAACAACATGACCAAAATCGGCTTCATCAGCACCGGACTGGACACTTACTGGAATCAGTTTGACGGACTTCTTGACAATCTCACTGCATATTCGAAGACTATTGTCGAGCATTTGGGACGGAACTCCGATGTCTCTGTCATCGATGCTGGAATGGTCGATTCGCCGCAGAAGGCGCGTCAGGCCGGACTGCTTCTGAGGGAGTCCTGCGTGGACCTTCTTTTTGTCTACATCTCGACTTACTGCCTCTCCTCGACTATCCTCCCGGTAGCCCAGGAGGCAGGTTGTCCCTGCATATTCCTGAATATCCAGCCGGATTCGAAGATCGACTATTCCGCAATCAATTCCCTCGGGGACCGCGGAAAGATGACCGGGATGTGGCTGGAGAACTGCCAGGCCTGCTCGATACCGGAACTCTGCTGCGTCTTCAATCGCAGCGGCCTGAAATACGACATCGTCACCGGTCACCTCAAGTCGTCCCGGACCTGGAAGGAACTGGACGAGTGGGTCCTCGCAGCCAAGGCCTTCCACGGAATGCGGCACAACAGGCTTGGAATCCTCGGCCACTACTACTGCGGAATGCTCGATGTCTATACCGACATCCAGAGGCAGTCTGCCACCTTCGGAACCCATTTCGAACTGATAGAGATGGATGAACTCGCCTCCATCCGCCGTGAAGTCACTCACGGACAGGTTGAGGCCAAGATTGCCGAGTTCCGCTCGACTTTCAATGTCAGCCCGGAATGCGACTCCTTCGAGTTGGAAAGAGCGGCCAAGACTTCCGTCGCCCTGGACCTGCTGGTGGAAAAGCATGACCTGGGTTCCATGGCATACTACTATGAAGGTGCCCCCGGCAGCGAGCATGAGGACATCTCCACATCCGTGATTGCCGGCAACACCATGCTGACAGGCAAGGGCATTCCTGTTGCGGGCGAGTGCGAGGTCAAGAATGTGCAGGCGATGAAGATAATGAGCCTGATGGGCGCGGGAGGCTCCTTCTCGGAGTTCTACGCCATGGATTTCGATGATGATGTGGTCCTTCTCGGACACGACGGCCCTGCGCATTACATGATGTCCGAAGATAAGGTCGAGCTTGTTCCTCTTCCTGTCTACCACGGCAAGCCGGGCAAGGGACTCTCCATCCAGATGACGGTCAGGAGCATGGATGTGACCCTGCTTTCCGTCTGCGAAGGTCGTGACGGAGTCTTCCTGCTTGTCGCCGAAGGACAGAGCGTTCCGGGGCCTGTCCTGGAGATCGGCAACACCAACAGCCGTTACCGTTTCCCTTGCGGAATGCGCAACTTCTTCGAAGGCTGGGTCAAGGCAGGGCCTTCCCACCATCTTGCAGTAGGAGCCGGTCACGTCGCCGGTGCGGTCAGGAAGCTTGCGATGCTCTTCGGAATACAGACAGTGACGGTCGAATGATCCGGTTTCCGCTGACTACGGAATCGGAAATGTTGCTTTGAAAGCCGCCGGATCTGCGGAACTGCGGCTTGCGGAAATTGAAAACTACATAACTTGATATAAAATGAACATAACAATCATCGGTGCCGGGAAT
>SFMU01000032.1 GCA_004552965.1 Bacteroidales bacterium
TATTTTTGGTCATTTACAAAGTTATGAATGCTTTTTTCTATCACTCAAAACGGGGAATTAACTTTGCGAAAATTCGGGGATTCAAAGTTACTGATTACAACTGGACCAGGACACGGTTGGAGTACCGGCGGCGCTGAGGTGGCAGACAGTTGCAGGAGGCATTGGCTCCCGAAAAGGGCACTGGACCAAGACGCGGTTGGAGTACCGGCAGCGCTGAGGTGGCAGACAGTTGCAGGCGGCATTGGCTCCCGAAAAGGGAAGGGGCCCACGAAGTGGGAAGGACCGCCTGCGGCTGTCTGCCACCTCAGCGCAACAAAGCAGCAGCAACAAAGCAGCAGCAAAGCAGCCGCAACAAGCAGCAACAAGCAGCACAACAAACCAGCCGCAACAAACCAGCCGCAACAAAGCAGCTGCCACAAAAACAGCCGCAACAAAAACACAAGAGGCTGACCCAAACGGGCCAGCCCCTTTTCCATTTGCGGCAGCCAGAAAGTCCTATTTCACCACCTTGACCCCCTTAGGAGCCTTGATCGTGGATTTCACAGAACCATCGGCCTGCCTGACATGCTTCACATAGATGTTACCCATCGGAGTAGGACACGTACCCTCAGCCCACTCGAGATTGCCCAGATGAGGCTTGACACTGACCTTCCTGCAGCCCGGCTCAAGAGGCTCGATACCCAGCACATGCTGGCTCATCCAAGCAGTTGGACCGGAAGCCCAGCCATGGCAGAAACTGTGACGGAATCCAGGGTAGCAATAAGCACCGAAATCACCATGGATGTCCTTCTTGCCAGCCGGAACGAATTCGTCGATGCGACCCACATTGTCAACCCAATCGAGATTGAAATCCTCCCAGAAAGTGGTTGCCCCAAGGTCAAGCATGCCGCCCCAGAACTTGCTGATGATGTCCAGAGCCTCAGCATATTTCCCATCCATGGCAAGAGCCTGGAGCATGTAGTAGCCGTAGAAGGTAGAGAATCCCTTCGGACCACCTTCGAGGATAGCCTTGGCAGCATCCTCTGCGCTCTTCAGACCGGCAATCGCCATCAGACCTTCAGCCTGCTTGAGATTGTTGCTAGGCATGATCTTCTTGTTCAGGCGAGCCACAATCGCCTCGGCCTTCTTAGCCTGAGGCTCATCCCCGAGGATTCTGCAGAGTTTGGCGGCATCGTTCATCGCCCACACGATCAGGGCACGGTAACCGCTGTGCACACCCTTCTCGTTAGGAGAACTCGGCCAGTCAAGGAAACGGCCACCACCGAGCTCATCATTGCCCTCGGCATCGACCTTGGTGTCGATAAGATCGACCAATCCCTTGATGTAATCCCCATGCTTCCTGACGAAGTCGATGTTGCCGAAATGCATGTACCAGTCGTACTGCATGATGAGATACCACATTGAATATGCGCTCATCCCATTGAAATAATTCGGCAGCGGGTACTGCTTTACAGCGAGGTCGAGACTTGAATATACCGACTCATCCTCACCGAACACATAGCTGATGGTGGAAGTCTCCGGGTGCATGTCGCCCAGCCAGATAAGCCTGTCGCGCTTGATTCCGTCCCAGATGTACTCCTGCATATTCAGATGCACCGTGTATGCTCCTGTCATCCAGATGTCGTTGAGCCTCTGGTCGCTGCAGTTGAAGGAACCCTCGTAAGGAATGTCCCTGTAGCGCAAGATCGCAGTGACCTCCTTGAGGTTGACCAGCATGTCGTCGGTAAGCAGGTCCAGACGGACGAAGCGATAGCCTGTCGAACCTATCTCGATCGAACCATAGTAAGGGCAGGTCAGTTCCATGTCACGCATCGCGTGGTCATTGGTGGCGGTGTTGTTCTTGAGATCCATGACCTCATTGCTTCCTGTCTCCACCAGTGAAGTGGTCGTGTTGAGCTCGGAACAGGTCTCGGAAACGGACTCGCCGAATCTGACCCTGAACACAGGAGTCCTGGCAGGAGAGACGGTCGAGATGACAATCTTCAGACCACCGTGGATCTCCTTGCCGAAATCCAGGATGATTGATGCCTTGTCGCTCCCCTTGTTGACCAGCTGGCACATTCCCGAAGCGAAGATGTCGGACTGGCCGGTGTTCGGCTTGAGCAGAAGCTGGGCGTCACGCACCGAAGTGGCGCTGCTTGTCCAGAAGACCTGCTTCGGAGTGATGTAGGTACGGGTAAGGATGTCCTCGCGGAAAAGTTCCTCATCTCCGGCGAACACCGGAGGGATGTTGTTCTGCGCCATAAGGGCCATGCCCGGAACAAGGGCCAGCAGGCAGCATGCGATAGTGTTTCGTAGCATTATTTTTCTGATAGTTTGAGTGTCATTGAATATGTTGATGTGCAAAGACCGGCCTGATTCATGTCCTATTCGAGGATCCAGTCTTTCTCGATGCAGCTGACATGATGCTCGGTGATGCCTTTCTCGTCCATCCAGCGCCGCGTCTCCCTCGTCTTGAGATGGGTGTGTTCAGGTGCCGGTTCCCAGACCCAGCTAGGTGTAGGCCAGAGGCAGGCCCGGAAGTCGATTGCCTTGTAGAAACTCTCGCTGCAACCGTTCTGTCCGTGATGCGCCATCTGCATGTAATCGCAATTGAGATAAGCCCCGTACTGTGCCAGACATTTGTCGCCACATTCGATGCCGGCGTCTCCGAGAATCACGACCGATTTGGAGTCGTCCCAGAAACGTATGATCATCGACTGGTTGTTGTAAGGATTCATTGTCAGTTCAGGGTTGGCAACTCCCAGCACCATTATCCCGATACCGTCGATGTCGAACCTTCCTCCGGTCCTGTGCAGGTCGAGGATGTCGACTCCCTCGGTGACGGAATCCAAAGTCCTGTAGTAGGACCTGGCGTCCGCGGCATTTTCAGGCTCCCTGTCGAGGAAGGAGTCCGGCAGCCTTGAATATATCACCTTGTCGATCGTGATCCCCCTGCGGTCCTTCAGGATTTCATTGAAGGCACCCATGTGGTCCTGATGCGGATGGGTGATGAACCAGAGGTCCACATGACCGCCCAGAGCGGCTATGTGCTTCCTGAGGTTGTCCTGCTCGGTGGCAAATCCTCCGTCGATGACGATGACCTTGCCACCCTTCGTCTGAAGGATGTGCGAATTGCCGATCGTGTCGGTGACTGATGAGAGTTGTCTGATGGAAAAATGTCCCTTCGGCCTGTTTCCGAAAAGCTCCTTGTCCTTCCGGTCCCAGCCCGGGACTTCAGCGATGCAGGCAGCTCCGGCTGCCGGCATAAGGCCAGTGGAGGCTATGCCGGCAGCTGAAAGACCTGCTATTTTCATGAATTTTCTTCTGTCCATAGTCGGAATGCGGCTTGTTGTTGCTATTCTCCGACGTGGAAGGCTACCCTGAGTTCCTCGATCTGATCGTCGGTGATCGGCTTGAGGGAGCCCAGCGGAGCAGCCAGGATCAGTGAACGGGCACTGAAGTCAGCCACTTCGAGACGGTCGAAGGTGTTGATCAGCTTGTCGCCTGTAACAAGGACAGAGTCGTTGGCCAGCATTACGAAAGGCCTTGTCTTGAACTCTTCGGCGAGTTCTTCCAGATGCTCGTCGTACTGGCTGCCGAACGGGAAGATCGGAATGTCCTGGAGGAAGATCCAGCTCTCAGGAATCGTGCGGACGTCGAATTTCTCTCCGGTCGTGCAGAATCCCATGAGGGCAGGAGACTGTGTCAGAATGATGGAATTGATCTTCGGATTGCGCCTGTAGATCTCGTAGTGAAGGGCCACTGAACGGCTGGCGGTCTTGCCTGCCTCGACCATTCCGTCCTTTACCTGTACGATGTCCTCAGGAACGATGTCCCAGCGCTGGGCGCTGGAAGGAGTGATGAGGAAATCGTTGTCCTTCCAGCGGACAGAGGCCGTACCGTAGGAGCTGCACATCAGGCCCTGGGCGCAGGCCCTGCGGACAATCTTGCAGATTTCGGTCCTGATGGCTCTTTCCTCTGAAGGATGGTCCACGTTCATGAAATGGCGGAAAGTCGTGTTGACAGCCATTTCATGCTTCACGATCTGGTCGCTGGTCAGATAGGTCGGAGTGCCGAGAGTCTTTGCGTTGATGATCGTGCGGGCGCAGAGTTCGAGAGTCTCGAATCTCTGGTAGGCCTTGGCAATGTCCGAACCGTAGAGGACGACACCGTGGTTTTCCATGATGACGGCCTTGTACTGAGGATTCTGCATGAAGGCCTCCACGATCTTTTCTCCGAGGAGTTCGCTTCCCGGGAGGGCATATTCAGCGAATCCGACAGGGCCGCACACTGCACGGGCCTGAGGGATGATGCTGGTGTCCGGAACCTGGTGGACGACACTGAAAGTCACCAGTCCCGGAGGATGTGCGTGGATAACTGAATGAGCCTTGGGATTCATCTTGTAGATTGCCCTGTGGAAAGGGTACTCTGATGATGGCCTGTGTTTGCCGATGATGGTTCCGTCAGCTTTTACGCAGACAATGTCGTCAGGAGTGAGGGATCCCTTGTCGATACCCGCAGGGGTGATCCAGAGGTCTCCGTTGTCATCCATGATCGACACATTGCCACCGGAAGTCGTTGTCATCTTCCTGAGGTAGATTCTGCTGATGATGATTGCAATCTGCTCTGCAGGATGCATCATCTTGACATCAAGGTTCTTCATATAAGACAAGTATTAAAAAAAGACAACCGTGCTAGTTGAGCATTACCTGACCGCCGGTCACAGGGATTGCCTGTCCTGTCTCGCCGGTCTGGTCGATGGCATAGAGAATTGCCTTTGCCACATCGACAGGAAGGCATCCCTTGTGCATAGGAACTTTCGAGAGATAGTACTCGCGGACATCCTCGACGGTCTTTGCTCCAGGGACCTTTCCTGCATTGAGGTACTGGATGAAGAGTCCCTTCTCAGGGTCGCTCCACAGCGGTCCGTCGAGGAAGTTGCCCGGGCAGATCGCGTTGACCTTGATGTTGAACGGAGCGAGTTCGAGAGCATAGGACTGTACCAGGCCGATGCCTCCGAACTTGGAGCCTGCATAGGCATAGTTGGCCTTGGAACCCTCAAGTCCGCTCTTGGAGTTGATCTGGATGATGTCTGCGAAATATTCAGGATCGTACTTGGTGAGGATCTTCATAGAATGGCTTGCGACCTTTGCGCAGTAGAAGAAGCCGTGGTAGTTGATCTTGGTCACGAAGTCGAAGGTCTCAGGAGTGAGAGTCTCGAGGTCACCTGCGCGGGCTACACCTGCGTTGGCGACGAACACGTCGAGCGCGCCGAAGTTGATGATGGTCGTGCGGACGAGCTCGGCGCAGCTGTCGAGGTCGGAAACGTTTGCCTTCACGAATATTGCCTTGTTGGTCTTGGCAATCTCATTGAATGAAGCGGCTGTCGCTGCTCCGACAGTCTCGTTGAGGTCGGCCACGACGACATTCGCACCTTCCTTGATGAGCTGGCGCGCGATGCCCTCGCCGAAGCCCTGGGCTGCACCTGTGACGATGATGGTCTTGCCCTCGACACGGCCCTTCGAAGAACCTGCGGCAACCTTGCGGCGGTAGTTCTCTACCTCCCAGTTGTCGATGAAGCTGATCCACTCCGGTTCCATCGCATGCTCACCACCGAAGGACTGGGCGTACCAGGCGATCTTCATGGCATCTGAATAGACGTCGGTGATGATCTGGGCATTCTTTGCGTGGTCTCCGACGGCGACAAGGCCGATGCCCTTGATGAGGATCACCTTAGGGGTGTGGCCGCGTCTTGCGACATATTCCTCGATCTTCTGCTCTGCCTGGGCGATCTTCTCCTCTGCAGTCTCGGCATCGATGTAGATGTACTCTGACTTGCAGTAGACGATGATGTCAGGAGAGAAAGGAACGGCAATCTTCGCAACGCTTTCCTGGCTCTCGGTCATCTTGGCGACAAGGGCGTTGTTGGTCACCTTGAGCGTCTTCAGGCCACGGCCTTTGCGGCTGAGGATGGCGCGGAGGGCAGGGACGACCTCGGTCACGCAGCAGCAGACAGGAGCCTCTCCTTCAGGAAGGGCCTCCACCTTTTCCTCAAGTCTGGCGATGATGCCGGCATAGATGGCATCGATTTCCTCAGGGGTCTGGCCTCCCACGAACACACCGTGGTTCTGGAGGAAGATGACCGAAGGCTCTGCGCCGTTGGCTGCCTTGTAGGCCTGGATCCTGTCATAGACCTTCTTGAAGAGGGTGTAACCAGGATCGGTATATTCGATGTAAAGGGCCTCCGGGAAGAGTTCCTTGCAGAGAGCCTCGGCATTCTTCGAACACATCAGACCGTTGACAAGGGTCGGATGGGTGTGGACGATGTAAGGGGCGCTCATCGCGTTGTGGAGGGAAGTCTCCACTGAAGGACGGCGGTCCTTTGTGATGCAGGCTGCGGCGAGGTCGTTCTTGACCTGCTCCTCACGCTCTGCAGTCTCGCTGCTGTAGACCTTCTCGCCCATCGGGTTGAGGAGGGAACGGTCAAGGACTGCGAAACCGTCCTCGGTGATTGTCGCCATGGCGAAGCCGCTGGCCTTCACCCAAAGTTTCTCTTCATTCTTGTAGGAAGTGTTTCCGCCGCCTGCGATCACGAATCTCGGGTCGGAACCGTACTTCTGTGAGAGTGCTACAAGGTTTTCAATCTCTTTCATGTCTGAAAAGTTATTATTGTTTTTCTTGGTATTTCAATGTCTTTTACCGGGCTTCCACGTCCTTCTGTCAGAACTTGACAGTCTTCCTGATCAGTTCGTCTCCGGCATCTGCGGAATCGAGACCGGCCTGGTGGGCTGCAACCATGCAGGCACCGTGGTAGTTGATCTCACGGAGCTTGTCGGAAAGGACTTCAGCATCGCGGGTGCGGAGCCGGATCGGCTCGAGGGCAGGAGTGTTGTGCTCGGAACCGAAGGTCACGATGAATCCCTCGTCGGTCAGATAGCCTGCGTACTGCTCGAGCACTGCCGTGGTGTTGCGGGTGGTGATGAACTCGACAGACTTGAAGCCGCGCTTCTTGAGAGTGTCGGCCGCTTTCATGAGGTCACCCTCGAAGTCCGTGAAGTTGCCCTTGGCATCGTCGGCGAGGAAAGGATATGTAGGGATACCGCCGGCGGCCTCGATGATGGCCTGTACGGTTTCCATCGGGAGGAAGGCCTTCGGATCTTCCGGAACGAATGCGGCTCCGCCCGACTTGAGGAGGTTGCCCCTGATCTCGTTCTCGACCTTGGCCACATCGGAGATGTCGCTCTTGAGCGGCTTTCCGCCGAAGACTCTCTCGTAGAACGAGAGCCTTTCGGCCTCGGCGACATTGGCCTCGATTGCCATCCTCAGGGCCTTTGCGAGGTGACGCTCGCGGATCGAACCGCGGGTAAGTTCCTTCTCGACCTGTCTGAAGTCGATGTTGAATCCTGCCTTGACCGAGTCGAGGTGGGCGTTGAGTCTGGCGCACATCTTTTCGACCTGGGCGTTGGACTCTGCCTTCACGTCGGCAAGCTGCTGTGCCTCCTTGCCTTTGAGGATCACCGGATAGGCAAGTCCCTTGCCGCTGAGGTAGGTTCTGCCCGGGTTGTTCGGGTCATTGACCCTCAGGCCGGCTGCCTGGTCCTCGCTGTTGAGAGAGATGAATTCGATGTTGAAAAGAGGGAAAAGATTCCTCGATGCGCACTCTTCCTTCCATTCGCCGTAGCCGTCGAGGCTGTAGAAATCGTTGATTCCGACCACTCCGACCTTCTCGGCCGCAGCCATGTCAAGAGCCTGCTTCACGCCGGTGAAGGCGCTGAAGGAGTAAGGGGTGTGCATGTGGGCATTTACATCGATGATGTTCTTCATTGCTGTTGTCTTTTATCTGTTGTTTATGATTTGGCTATCAGTTAGTGTCACCTGGCGATGCCATTTATCCAATTTCAAAGATAGTCATATCTTGCAAAATAATAATCATGGTATATGGGCATATTCAATAAATCAAAGCAATTCGGTCAAAAAGTCAAGACGCGCCGAGGGATTCTTCGAAAATTGTGCAAATCTTCCGAAAACCTTGTTTATTTTTGGCAATTCTTTTTCCGCCATGAACAATCCGTTCCGCTACAGACCGAGCCCGCTGATGGCCGCCCTCGCCGCTGAAACCGTCCGCAGCATCGCCGCAGACCCGGTTCTGGACGGCGTCTTCAGCCAAGGCAAGATGCTTGGAATTCTCATCCACTCGAAAGGATGGACGGTGGCATATTCAGGGAAGAGAATCCCTGCCGCGGCGGGCATCAGCCTCCCGGTCCCGTCCATCGCGGACGGCGTCCCGGCGATGACTTCCGAATATGCAGACGTGCCTTTCGCGCCTCCGGTCTTCGATGTCTCAGGGGGATTCTTCGCGCAGAAGGAAAAGGAGATTTCACAGCTTACCGCCCGGATCGCATCCCTCGGAGAGGGCCACGAAGAAGCCTCCAGGCTGAAACTGGAACGGGCCATGCTCTCGGTGAAGCTCCAGAAGTGGACCTTCTCCCAGTACCGGCTTCTGAACGCACTGGGCGAGGAGAAAAGCGTGCTGGACATCTTTGCCGCCAAGGGCGTCCTCCCACCCGCCGCTGCCGGGGACTGCGCCGCTCCCAAACTCCTTCAGCACGCCTACCTCAACGGCCTGGAGCCTCTGGAAATCGGAGAGTTCTGGTACGGCACCCCGCCCTTCGGCCCTGTCCGGGCAACCGGCCGTTTCTATCCTGCCTGTTCGTGGAAATGCGGGCCGATCCTGAACTTCATGCTCCAGGGGCTCGACATCCCTTCCGGGGCCATCTCACACACTGAGCCATCCGTGGTGCTGGAGGACGAATGGATCGTGGTTGCCGACAAGCCTTCGGGGATGCCCGCCGTACCCGGTCTGGACGGCCTGGAGTCACTCCAGGAATGGCTCTCGGCCCGCTGCGCGCCCGACGGGGAGATCTTTCAGGTCCATCGCCTCGACCAGGACACCTCAGGTCTGATGGTCTTCGCCAAATCCAGACGCGTGCAGGCTGAACTGCAGCGCCAGTTCGAAGAGAGGACGGTGGAGAAGACCTATGTGGCGGTGGTCGATGCATCCGGTGGCGTGGCCTCCACGGAAGGGATTCTGAATATGCCGCTTGCTCCCGACCATGAAGACAAGCCGCGCCAGAAGGTCGATTCCCTCCAGGGCAAACCTGCAGTGACAGGCTACCGCTTCACTTCAGGGATCGAGGCCGTCCGCATATTCAGTCACTTCGGGCTTGACCCCTCATCGCCCGAATCACGCGCCCTGGGGCTGCGTGCTGTGGTCTTCCATCCGCAGACCGGCCGCTCGCATCAGATCCGCGTCCACTCCGCCCACCATCTCGGACTGGGCTCACCGATAACCGGGGACACCCTCTACGGAGGGGCCTCCGGTCTCGGGCCGCTTTCCTCACGGCGTCTCTGCCTGCATGCGGCAGGCCTTTCTTTCACTCATCCCGTTTCGGGTGAAAACATCGGGCTGACAAGGCTGTGAGCTGCGTGGCGAAGGGAGATTGCCGATGTTGCATTTTCTTCCATACCGGAAAGACATGGTCTTCGGGGAACAACTTCAATTTGTTCCGTATTTTGTAGGGATATAGATTCGAAAATTTCTATTTTTGCAAAGGTGGCGTCAACTGCTCTGGTACAGGGAGATGATTCTCCAGAAGCCGAAAGACATTGCCAAAAGGACAATACTGCTGACACGATGATATTCTTCAGACGAAAAAAGATACCGATGTCGAATCTGCCTTTCACATTCGACTGCCATTGCCATCTGCTTCCCGGAGTCGACGACGGGTCGCAGCACACCGAAGAATCGATCAGCATCCTCCGGATGATGGCTGAGAAGGGAATAAAGAGAGTAGCTTTGACGCCCCACATCAACCCTGACATATTCAGAAGCGATGAACTGAGCACAATCGACAATTATTTCAACTTCTACGGGAAGATTCCAAAAGAGATAAAGGAGGCCGTGCAGATCACAATCGGGGCAGAGTACATGGTCATCCCGGGCCTCGAAGGAAAGGATCCGGTGAATATGCTGAAGTTCACAGAGGGAAAGATCCTCATCGAAATGTCATACTATTTCCCGAGCAGCAACATCGGGGATGCCATATTCCGTATCAACTCTTCGGGTCTGAAGCCGGTGATCGCGCACCCGGAGCGCTATCTCTACTATTCCGACAATCTGGAGAAATTCGATGAGATGTACAATCTGGGATGCGAGTTCCAGCTCAACCTTCTTTCCACCAGCGGAGCTTACGGAGAGGAGTCGGTGAAGATCATGAAGTACCTGATGGACAAGGGGTGGTACACTTATGTGGGAAGCGACACTCACACCTATTCCCATTTCAAGAGAATCATGTCCCTGGACATCGACAGGGACATTGCGGACAAGGTTGCCGAAATAATGCAGAAGAATGTGCCGGCAGGCGCGCATCAATAAGCCGGGTGCCTTGTCAGGAGCGATGTGAGGGAATCACAGAAGACAGAAACAGGCCGGTCCGCCAGAGGAGGTGGACCGGCCTGTTATCAAAAGATTATCTCTGTCAGAGACTTGCGATGTTCTTTTCATTAAGAAGAGCCTTGCCTTCGGAAGTGTAGGCATAGTCGATACGGTCCTGATAGAACTTCTCGACCTTGCCGCGGACGATCTTCATCGTGCTGTTGACCATTCCGTTCTTCTCCGTGAACGGTTCAGGGAGCACTGCAATGGCAGATGGCAGCCAGCGCTCAGGGAACATTCCTTCGTGAGAACCGCCCTTCTTGTAGGAATCGACTTCCTCCTGGATCTTCCTGAGCATCTCGATCTTGCCCTCGCGGGACTCAGGATCGAGGCCCTTTGCGGTCACATATTCCTTCAAGGCATCCTTTGAAGGGACGATCAGCGCAATCGTGTAAGGGTTCTGATTGTTATGGAGGATGCAGGCATCGACGTACTTGGAGGCGTCGGTGATGGAATCCTCGAAGCCTTCCGGACTGTACTTCTCACCGTCGGATGAGATGAGCAGGGACTTGAAGCGGCCGACAACATAGAGGAACTCCTTGTCGTACATGTAGCCCATGTCACCGGTGTGAAGCCAGACTCTGCCCTCGCTGTCTTTTCTGAGTGCCTCGGCTGTGCCCTGAGGATTCTTCCAGTAACCAGCCATCACATTCTCTCCATGGACGACGATTTCGCCCTTGGTGCCGACAGGAACCTCGTTGCCGTCCTCGTCGCAGATCTTGATGTCGAGAGGCTTGACCACGCGGCCGGAAGAGCCGAACATGGCGTGGCCTTCAGAGTTGGCGGAGATGACAGGGGTCGCCTCGGAAACGCCGTAGCCCTGGAAAATCGGAATTCCGATAGCATTGAAATACCTCTGGAGCTCGATGTCCAGAAGGGCGCCGCCACCGACGAAGAACTTCATCCTGCCTCCGAGATTTTCACGGACTTTCGTGAATATGATCTTGTCGAACAGGGCGATGAGAGGTTTCTTCCAGCACTGGAGGAAGCCACCGCGGTTGTAATATTCCTTATTGTAGGAAATGGCAAGCTTGAGAGCGAAATTGTAGAGCTTCTCGACAGTCGGGCCGGACTTCCTGATACCGGTCTCTATGTTCTTCTTGAAGTTGCGGGAAAGAGCCGGAACCGAGAGCATGATGTGTGGTCTGACCTCCTTGATGGCCACCGGCACGTTCTTCAATGTGGCCAGAGGGTTGGCTCCGACAGGTACGGTGGCGATGCTGCTGCAGTAGGACATCATGGTGTAGAAACCTGCCACGTGTGCGAAACAGTGGTCGAGAGGAAGCAGGATGAGCATCGTCGAATCAGGCTCGACGCCGATGACGGAATGCGCCTGTTCCACATTGGCCGTGTAGTTGCGGTGGGTCAGGAGGACTCCCTTAGGGTCTGCAGTGGTACCCGAAGTGTAGCTGATGGTGGCGATGTCGTCCGGGCCGACAGATTTGTAACGGGCCTCGAACTCAGCCTTGTGGTCCAGAAGCCAGCTGTCGCCAAGGGCGCGGACCCATTCGAGGGTGACTCCCTTTTCTCCGAGTTCTCCGACATTGCTGTCCATCACGATGACCTTCTCGACATAGGTAAGCTTGTCGAGAATGTTGCGGATCTTCGGGAAAAGCTGACCGGAGACGATAACGAACCTCGACTCGGAATGGTTGATTCTGAAAGTCAGGTCATTGCTCTCCTCAAGCTTGTTGGAGAGAGGAACATTGATTCCGCCGGCATAGAGGATACCGAGTTCTGAAAGTATCCAGTCGTTGCGGCCTTCCGAGAAAAGAGAGACTCTCTCGCCCTTCTGGAGACCCATTGCCATGAGACCTCCGGCGATGCGGTAACCCTCCTTGCGGGTTTTTTCGAATGAAGTCTCTGTCCATTTGCCATTGACCTTCTCCCTGAGGAAGACGTGGTCAGCGTACTCGTGAGTGTATTTCTCAACAAAGTCGATGATGGTGATTCTTTCTGACATATTCCTAGAATTTTTTCAAGTTTTATTCGGAGACAGGCTTTACCTCAGGGAAAAGACCGTACAGGGCGGCATCTATCTGGTCGGTGATGTACTGGAAGTCCTCCGGACGGTTCTCGAACTTGATGTTGTCCACATCGACAATCAGGAGCTTGCCGTCATAGCCGGAAATCCAGTCCTCATAGCGCTGGTTGAGGCCGGTCAGGTAGTCGATACGGATGCTGCTCTCATATTCCCTGCCCCTCTTCTGGATCTGAGCCACCAGATTCGGAATGCTCGAGCGGAGGTAGATCATCAGGTCCGGCTTGCTGACCAGGGACATCATCAGATTGAACAGATCCGAATAGTTCTCGAAATCCCTGGTGCTCATAAGACCCATCGCATGGAGATTCGGAGCGAAGATACGCGCGTCCTCGTAGATGGTCCTGTCCTGGATGATGACATCTTCACATCTGGAAATCTCCACCACATCCTGGAATCTCTTGTTCAGGAAGTAGATCTGGAGATTGAACGACCAGCGTTCCATGTCGGCATAGAAATCGGACAGGTACGGGTTGTAATCCACCGATTCGAATTTGGGAATCCAGCCGTAATGTGCTGCAAGCATCTTTGTAAGAGTGGTTTTGCCACTTCCGATGTTACCTGCTATTGCGATATGCATGATTACTTTATGTTATTGTGTTTCTTATCTGTCATTTTCCGCCGGCCCTTCTGACGGGAAAAGGCCGAACAGTTCGGCATCGATCCGGTCGGTGATGCAGGAGAAGTCCTCGGGGCGGTTCTGGAAGTCAAGTCCGTCAGCCTCGATTGTGAGCACCCTGCCCCTGCAGGTGGAGATCCAGTTGTCGTACCTCTCGTTCAGTCCCTTGAGGTAGTCAAGGCTCATTGTCTGCTCGTAGTCCCGGCCCCTTTTCTGTATCTGGGCGACCAGGTGGGGAACGGAGGACTTGAGATAGATCAGCAGATCCGGCTCGCGGACCATCGAAGCCATGACTTCGTAGAGATCCATGTAGGTCCTGTAGTCCCGCTCGGAGAGATTGCCCATGGCGAAATTGTTGGCTACGAATATGTGGACGCCCTCAGCCAGAGTCCTGTCCTGGACAATCACATCATTGCTCCTGGAAATCTCCAGGACATCCTTGAAGCGCTGGGCGAGGAAATATGTCTCAAGATTGTAGGACCAGCGGGGAATGTCGCTGTAGTAGTCCTCAAGATAGGGATTGAAGGTCACGGACTCGAACTTCGGAGTCCACCCGTAGTGCTCGGCCAGCATCCTTGTCAGAGTGGTCTTTCCGGATCCGATATTTCCTGCTATTCCGATGTACATCGCCTGATAATGTCATTCTGTGGGTGCCAGTGTTTCAGAATCCGCTTCTGCGTCCTCCTCCGGCTCGTTGAAAGGCTGCAGGAAAGGGTTTCCCGTCCTCTCGTTGCCGACAGTGGTCCAGGTGCCGTGTCCGGGTAGGACATCGACATCGCCCGGAAGGCCCATGAGCCGGTCCATCACACTGACGATGAGTTTGTCATATTCACCTCCGAAAAGGTCTGTGCGTCCTATCGTGCCGGCGAACAGGGTGTCGCCGCTGAAAAGGACCTTGTCGGTCTCGTCATAGAAGCAGAATCCGCCTTCAGTGTGCCCGGGAGTGGCTATGGCCGTGAAAGGAGAGCCTTTGAGCACAGTCAGCGCCTGTCCGTCACTCAGAGGAGTGGTCCGGAAACCGGTGTCAGGCATCTTCAGACCGGCAGCTTCAGCGGACTGGCCGGCAATGGCGAGAAGGTCGGCATCGGCTTCGCCCATAAGGACGGGGACTGAATATTTCCTCTGCAGGGCAGCGACTCCGAATATATGGTCGAAATGGCCGTGGGTCAGCCATATCTCCCTGAGGGTCAGATTCTCCCTGGAGACAAGGCTGAAGAAAGCCTCCTGCTCTTCCTGGTCATAGAAGGACGGGTCTATCACTACCAGAGAGCCTTCTTCATCCCAGACGAAGTAGGTGTTCTCCCGGAAGGGGTTGAAGACAAATGCTTTGATGTTGACCATGGAAGCAAATATACTCAATTATTCGTCTTGCTGCAATAGGGAACCGGTCAGAGGACTTCCGCGAGATACGGCCCGGTTACAGAATCGGGATTGCGGGAAATCTGCTCCGGGGTGCCCTGCGCCACTATCATTCCACCCTTCCTGCCGCCTTCAGGGCCCAGGTCGAAGATGTAGTCCACGCTTTTGAGGACGTCCAGATTGTGTTCGATGACAATCACGGTGTTGCCCTGGTCGACAAGCTGCTGGAGCACGCCCAGAAGGACTTTGATGTCTTCGAAATGAAGACCGGTCGTCGGTTCGTCAAGGATGTAGAGGGTGTTGCCGGTGGCATTGCGCTGGAGTTCCGCGGCAAGTTTCATTCTCTGGCTCTCGCCGCCGGAAAGGGTGACCGCAGACTGGCCGAGGCTGATGTAACCCAGGCCGACATCGACCATTGCCTTGAGTTTCGTGGCAATCTTCGGCAGAGGCTTGAAGAATTCGTAGGCCTCGCTGATCGACATCTGAAGCACATCCGAGATGGACTTCCCCTTGTAGCGGACGGCAAGGGTGTCCTCATTGTAGCGCTTGCCACGGCACTCGTCGCAGACCACGTTGACGGAAGGGAGGAAGTTCATCTCGATGACCTTGATTCCGGCTCCGTTGCAGGCCTCGCATCGGCCTCCGGGCACATTGAACGAGAAGCGTCCGGCCTTGAATCCGCGGACCTTGGCATCCGGCGTGTCCTCGAAGAGGGTGCGGATGTCGCCGAAGACCCCTGTGAAGGTCGCAGGATTGGACCTCGGAGTACGGCCTATCGGGCTCTGGTCGATTTCGATCAGCTTGTCGACATATTCAATGCCTTCGATTGATGAATATTCGAGAGGTTTCAGCTTCGCCCTGTAGAACCTGTTTTTCAGGACAGGCATCAGAGTCTCGTTGATGAGGGTGGACTTGCCGCTGCCGCTCACTCCGCTGATTCCTATCAGGCAGCCAAGAGGGAAATCCACGCTGACATTCTTGAGATTGTTGCCCCTGGCTCCCTTCAGACTGAGGGAATGGCCGTTCCCCGGGCGCCGGGACTGAGGCACAGGAATGGATTTGCGGCCCAGCAGATAGTCCAGGGTAAGGGATTCTCCCAGAATGCAGTGGCTCATGACATCCTCCCCAGGGGACGGTTTCTCCGGGCCGGGGAGGACCAGGTTCAAAGGGGCATTGAGGCAGATCTTTCCGCCCTTTTCGCCGGCTCCAGGTCCGACATCCACAAGCCAGTCGGCGCTCATCATGGTTTCCAGGTCATGCTCCACAACCATCACGGAATTGCCCTCGTCCCTGAGAGTCTTCAGGGAATTGATAAGTTTGCGGTTGTCCCGCTGGTGGAGGCCTATGGACGGTTCATCAAGAATATAGAGAACATTGACCAGTTTCGAACCGATCTGGGTGGCGAGCCTTATGCGCTGGCTTTCTCCTCCGGAAAGGGAAGAGGTGGCCCTGTCGAGCGAAAGGTATTCAAGACCGACATCGATCATGAAATTGACCCTCTCGCGAAGTTCCTTGAGGATGTCCCTGGCGATTGTCATCTCCCTGGAATTCAGTTTCCCGGGCAGGGTGGCGAACCACTCCTGAAGGTCTGTCATCTCCATCGCCGAGACATCGGAGATAGTCTTCCCGTCGATTCTGAAGCACTTGGTGTTCTCGTTAAGACGTGTTCCCCCGCAGACTGGACAGACCACCTTGTCGCTGATATCTTCCACTATCCCGCCGAAGGAAACCATCTCCGACTGGGCTCCTTCGCCGATGCGGAACAGGTCGTCGCTTCCGAAAATGATGTGCGAAATCGCCTCATCCGGCACTGTGTCGATCGGATCGAAAAGGGAGAAACCGTACTTCCTGGCGATGGCGCGGATGATGTCGAACTTCTTGGTCTCCCGGACCTTGCCCAGGGGAACGATTCCTCCGTCGGCCACAGAAACGCTCCTGTCGGGGATAATGGTGTCAAGATTGACATCCACAATCATTCCCAGACCCTTGCAGTGCGGGCAGTAGCCCTCCGGAGAGTTGAAAGAGAATGAGTGCGGTGCCGGTTCCTGAAGGGATATTCCGGACTCGGGATCGACCAGATGCTTGGAATAATGGCGGATCTCGCCACTGTCCTTGTCAAGCATGGCGACAGAGCCCTTCCCGAGTCCCAGGGCGGCAGTCACCGAATCACGGATGCGCTTCCCGTCCCCTTCAGAGGGCTTGAGCTTGTCCACCACGAGTTCGATGAAATGCGATTTGTAGCGGTCCACGGACTCGATTCCGGAGAGAGGGACGATCTCTCCGTCCACCCGGACATCAGTGTAGCCTCTCTTGCGGAGCTGCTCGAAAAGTTCGCGGTAGTGGCCCTTGCGGCCACGGACAAGAGGGGCCAGCAGGAAACACTTCCTGCCTGCATATTCACTGATGATGAGGCTGACGATCTGGTCGTCCGTGTACCTCACCATCTCTTTTCCCGTGACAGGTGAATATGCCCTCGAGGCCCTGGCGTAAAGCAGACGGAGAAAATCCGAAATCTCGGTTATTGTCCCGACCGTGGAGCGGGGATTGTTGCCCGTGGTCTTCTGTTCGATGGCGACTATCGGGCTGAGACCGTCGATGCTTTCCACCTCCGGTTTTTCAAGCACTCCCATGAAATGCTTCGCGTAGGTGGAGAGAGTGTCCATGTAGCGCCTCTGACCCTCGGCATAGATGGTGTCGAAGGCAAGAGAGGACTTTCCGCTCCCGCTGAGGCCGGTGACCACCACGAACTTACCTCTGGGAATATCCAGACTGACATCCTTGAGATTGTGCGCCTTGGCTCCCCGGATCTCGATATATTCCTTTTCCGTCATCCCCGCAAGAATCCCCCCTATTCAGACTTGGAGATAAGATATTCGGCAATCTGCACTGCGTTGAGAGCCGCGCCCTTCTTGATCTGGTCGCTGACGAGCCAGAAGGCAAGACCGTTGGGATTCGACAGGTCCTTGCGGATTCTGCCCACGAAGACATCGTCGCAGTTCTCGTGGAAAAGAGGCATCGGATAGACCTTCGAAGCAGGATCGTCCTCAAGCTGGAGACCCTTGCCGTTGCGGACAGCCTCCCTGAACTCCTCGACGCTGACTGGCCTTTCGGTCTCCGCCCAGATGGATTCGCTGTGGCAGCGGAGACTCGGGACCCTGACGCACGTGGCACTGACTTCGCAGTCAGTGTGCATGATCTTCTTGGTCTCGTTGTACATCTTCATTTCCTCCTTGGTGTAGCCGTTGTCGGTGAAGACGTCGATCTGAGGGATGACATTGAATGCCAGCTGGTAAGCGAACTTCTCGACTGTCGGTTCCTCACCGGCGAGCACCTGGCGGTACTGCTCGTAGAGCTCGGCCATCGCGGCGGCTCCGGCACCGCTCGCAGCCTGATAGCTGGAGACGTGGATCCTTTTGATGTGGCTGATGTTCTCCAGCGCCTGGAGGGCGACGACCATCATGATGGTGGTGCAGTTCGGGTTGGCTATGATTCCGCGTGGGCGGACCAGAGCATCTTCCGCATTGCACTCCGGCACGACAAGAGGCACATCCTCATCCATACGGAATGCGCTCGAATTGTCTATCATGATCGCACCATGCTTTGTGATCGTCTCTGCGAACTCCTTGCTGGTGCCGCCTCCGGCACTTGTGAATGCGAAGTCCACGCCCTTGAAATCATCATTATGCTGAAGCAGTCTGACTTCAATTTCCTTCCCGCGGAAAGTGTACTTCCTTCCTGCACTGCGGGAGCTTCCGAAAAGCAGAAGCTCATCCACCGGGAAATTCCTCTCGTCAAGCACACGGAGGAACTCCTGTCCCACTGCGCCACTGGCGCCTACTATTGCTACTTTCATTCTTGAATATGATAAAGGGAAGACTCTACCGAGCCCTCCCGTAAGATTCTGCAAGATTTATCTTCAGCTTCCGAGGAGCGCCCGCCTATACGGCAGGTTTGGCAGCCTTTACCATCTCGCTGAGCTTCTCGTAAAGAGCATTGGTCTTCTCGAGAAGTTCCTTGCGGATAGAGTTGAAATAGACTGATTTCGCGCCTTCGACCTTGCTGTTGGCCTTGTCGAGAAGGTCGTTGTAAAGGTCCACAGCCTCCTGAAGGAGATCTGCAAGAGCCTCATCATCAGCAGCTCTGTTGACTACACTGAAAAGAGAGCAATCGTCGACGAAAGCTCCGATGACATACTTGATGTCCTTCTTGATGTCTCTTAAATTCATAACTGAATACGATTACTGCAAGTCAAAAGTGACATGCCGGTTGCAAAGATAGTAAAAAAAGAAATTACTTGAACAATGTGCGGACCAACTGCGGCACGTCGGCCACTTTGACGACTTCTATGCCGGAAGGCGTGAGGTCCATCGAAGAAAAGGAAGACACGAATATCCTGCTGAAACCCAGCCTTGCAGCCTCGGAAATCCTTCTGTCCAGCTGAGGGACCGGGCGGATCTCTCCGCTCAGGCCGATCTCTCCCGCAAAACATGTGACGGCCGGTATCGGGAAATCGAAATTGGAGGACAGGACCGAACTGATGACCGCCAGGTCGCAGGCCGGCTCACTGACCTTGAGGCCTCCGGCGATGTTCAGGAAGACATCCTTCTGGGCAAGCTTGAAGCCGGCCCTCCTTTCCAGGACAGCCAGCAGCATATTCAGTCTGCGGACGTCGAAGCCTGTCGCGGAGCGCTGGGCAGTCGCATAGACCGCGGAACTGACAAGGGCCTGGACTTCGAAGAGGAAAGGCCTGGTGCCGTCGAGCATGGCTGCAACGGCGGTCCCGCTGAGTCCCGCCTCGTGCATCGGTATCAGCATCTCGGACGGATTGGAGACCTGCCGGAGACCGTTTCCGGTCATCTCGAAGACCGCCAGCTCGGAAGTCGAGCCGAACCTGTTCTTGATGCTCCTGAGGACACGGTAGGCGCCTCTGTCGTCCCCTTCGAACTGAAGTACGACATCGACGATGTGCTCCAGGACTTTCGGTCCTGCGATGTAGCCTTCCTTGGTGATGTGGCCTATGAGGATGACCGGGATGCCGGTCTCCTTCGCAAAACGCAGCAGGATGGCGGCCACCTCGCGGATCTGCGTCACGGAGCCTGGAGTCGACTCGGCAGTCTGGGTGAACATCGTCTGGACCGAGTCCACAATCATCAGGTCAGGCATCATCTCCCGCGCCTGGACAATCACATTCTCGATGAGGGTTTCACTGAATATGTGGCAGTTCGAGCAGTCTCCCCCGAGCCGGTCGGCACGCATCTTCACCTGGCGGGCGCTCTCCTCTCCGGTCACGTACAACGTCTTCAGGGAAGGACAGCCCAGAGGGATCTGGAGCGAGAGGGTGGATTTTCCGATGCCGGGTTCTCCTCCGATGAGCACCAGGGAACCTTCCACGATGCCGCCCCCGAGGATCCGGTCGACTTCTCCATTGCAGAGGGAGATCCTGGCATCCGAGGTCGAATCTATCTCGGCAAGCCTGCGGGGACGCTTCCCTTCCCCCGGCACCGAGTCCCTGCGGACCTGATGACGGCTGCCGGTGACCGTCTTGTGCTCGGTCAAGGTGTTCCATTCCCCACAGGAAGGGCACTTGCCCATCCACTGGGGAAACTCATTGCCGCAATTGGTACAGTACCAGACGGTCTTCTGCTTGACTGATGAGGCCATGGTCTTCAGCTATCAGAGACCAAGTTCGCGGACCTTGGCAAGGAAGGAGCGGACGTGGGCGGTGTACTCGGCCGGATGGTCCTTGTAGGCCATGGCATGGGCGGAGCCGGGAGCGAGCCATATTTCCTTGTAGCCCTTGACCTTGGCATCGTAGTTCATGTAGACGTGGGAGGTCGGCACGAAATCGTCATTGTCGCCGTGGATGAACAGCATCGGACGTTCGCATTTTGCCAGCTGGTCCATCGAAGAGGCCTGCTTGAAGTCCCATCCGTAGCGGCGGTGGCAGACGTTGCTGGCGCTGTTGAGCACCGGCCAGGAAGGAAGATGGAACATCTGCTTCAGATTATACTTGTACTGGTTCCAGACAGAAGAGTAGCCGCAATCCTCGACGAAGGCCCTGACATATTCAGGGAGATCCTCGCCGCTGGTCATCATCGTGGTGGCGCCGCCCATGGAGACTCCGTGCATCACGAGAAAGTCGTCTCCGAAAATCTCGTGGGCCTTTTCGATGAAGCGGATGGCATCGAGCCTGTCCAGCCAGCCCATCTGGACGGCATCGCCCTCGGAATAGCCATGGTGGTGAAGATCCGGGACGAGGACGTTGTAGTTGAGCGAATCACGGTACATCCTCACCAGATTGAGGAAGCAGATGTGATTGTCGGTGTAGCCATGGACCACGACCGCCGTGCCCTGGGCGTTTGCCGGATCGGAGGCCGTGACATATTCATAGTAGAGTTTGCAGCCGCCTTCGCCTTCGAGGGTTCCGTCGCGGTAGGTCCCGTCGCTGCGGAGGGCGTCATACCATGCGATGATGCCGGGATAGCGCTCCTCCACCTTCACGCGGTCGCCTTCGATGTCGTTGCCGTGTTCTTCGGGAAGAAGGGCATAGTTGCACATGAATTTTCCGACCATGCAGCCGGACACTGCGAATATGACTGCAATCATTGCGGCAGCCAAAGTCAGATTTCTGGTGATTCTTTTCATAGCCTGTTATATTTTCCAGATGATTTTTCCGTCACAGATGACTGCACGGACGTTGTCCGAGGTCGATGAATATACCCAATTGGAGACCGGATTGTGGCATGGGGTCATCCTCTCCGTCTTCAGGTCCACAAGGATGCAGTCGGCAACCTTTCCTTCTGCGATTTCCCCGGCGTCGATGCCGAAGGCCTGCGCACCGTTTGCAGTGGCCCACCGGAGGACGTCAGAGGCAGGAAGAAGGGCCGGGTCACCCTGGTTGACAAGGGTCATGTCGTCCCGTGAAGAGACGCATTTGGCAAGAAGGGAAGCGAATTTCATCTCTTCGCGCATGTCCAGGGAGTTGTTGGATGAAGCCCCGTCCGTGCCGAGGGTTATCCTGGCTCCCGAACGGATCGCAAGTTCGTACGGGAAACGGCCGCTCCCGAGCTTCATGTTCGAACATGGGCAATGGCTGACGGTGACTCCCCTGGCGGCGAGAATGTCCCATTCCTCCTCATCGACATGGACACAGTGCGCGGCCACCACATCGGGACCAAGGAAGCCGATCGAGTCCAGATACCGGACAGGAGTGGTCCCATGCTCTTTCAGACAGTCTTCAACTTCTTTACGGGTCTCGGAGATGTGAATGTGGATCTTGAGGCCCTTGTTCCTGGCCCACTCCGCCGAGCGGACAAGCTTTGCAGTACCGACAGTGTAGACCGAATGAGGGGCGATCGCAAGAGTGATCCTGCCCCCGGTCGGGTCGACGAAATGATTGACGAAATCGATCTTGCCGTCTTCCACAGCCTGGGAGTGGTTGTCCATCACGGTGATTCCGATGCAGGCGCGCACTCCGAGCGAATCGACAAGCCGGATGGTGCGATCTATTCCGAAATACATGTCATTGAAGAATACGGAACCTCCGCGGATCATTTCCCTGATGGCTGTCTCGCTTCCCCGCTCGATGTCTTCGTCGGTCAGCGAGTCTTCGTAGGGCCAGATGTAGTCCTGAAGCCACTGCTGGAGGGGGAGGTCGTCTGCATAGCCGCGAAGCAGGGTCATAGCGGCATGACAATGGGTGTTGTAGAAGGCAGGAAAGATTGCAAAACCCTCTGCCTCAATGATTTGAGCAGCAGGATAGTCGTCAGGGACACCGATCTTGCCGATTATTCCCCGATCAATGAATATGTTGGTGCGCCCGCTGCCGAGCAGCACGTTGCGAATCAGAATGCTCATGGTCAAAGATAATAAAAAAAAAGACCCAGTCACCAAAGTGACCGGGTCTTTTGTGGAGATAAAGAGATTCGAACTCTTGACCCCCTGCTTGCAAAGCAGGTGCTCTACCAACTGAGCTATACCCCCTCTATTATTATGTAGGCCCTGGCAGAGTTGAACTGCCGACCTCTACATTATCAGTGTAGCGCTCTAACCAACTGAGCTAAGAGCCTATATAATAAAGAAAGATAGTGCAGCAAGGACCGAAATCCTTGTAACACGGAGCGTCAAACTGTCAGGTCGACTCCAAAAAGGAGGTGTTCCAGCCACACCTTCCGGTACGGCTACCTTGTTACGACTTAGCCCCAGTTACCACGTTCGCCTTAGGCCGCTCCTCTCGGTCACGGACTTCAGGCGCCCACGGCTTCCATGGCTTGACGGGCGGTGTGTACAAGGCCCGGGAACGTATTCACCGCGCCATGGCTGATGCGCGATTACTAGCGAATCCAACTTCGTGGAG
>SFMU01000033.1 GCA_004552965.1 Bacteroidales bacterium
CAGTCTGTCTCTAAGAAATTAACGCTCTCGTATAATTTTCTCGGTACTTGCTTGTACTTCCTTCAGTCTTTTCAATGATCTTGTTGTGTGCCTCATTTCCGAAGCGGGTGCAAAGGTAGGGAGCTTTTTTTTAACTTCCAAACTTTTTCTCGAAAAAATTTCAAAAATTTTTATTGAAACGTATTCGTGCCTGCAATTCCCATGTCCTTATCCTGTCCTTGTAGGTATTGTTGGCATTTACCTTGTCGATCTCAAGGGAAGCATCCGAATTTCCATCCCACCGCCTGCAGTCATAGACAACGTCATAGATGCGTCCGATGCGGTACTCCCGGCATATTCTCAGACCCACAGCATAATCCTCGCCGTATTTGGTAGTCGGGAAATTGATTTTCCTGAGCAGCGGCACGTAGAAACCCCTCGGAGCTCCGAGACCATTTATGCGCAGCGCATTGTTCCGCCCGTTCTCCTCGGTCCATTCCCGATGGTCGATGATGCCCGGAGGAAGGGTCTGCATGTCGAAGTCGGTCATCCGGTAGGTCCCGACGACCATCGCGCACTTCTGCTCACGGAAGACCTCCACAAAGCGCCGGACGGTGGTCTCGTCGTGATAGACGTCGTCCGAATCCAGCTGTATTGCATAACGGCCGCATGCCGGATGATGCAGAGCCGCATTCCAGTTGCCGCCGATGGCGTGGTAAGTCTTGTCCTGAGGGATGTAGACCAGCCGGGAATCATCCAGGAAACTCTTGATCACATCGACCGTGCCGTCGGTTGAATTGTCATCCACGACAATCACATTGTACTTGAAGTCAGTCTTCTGCGAGAGGGCGGACCTGATGGCGTCGCCTATGGTCCGGACGCGGTTCTTGCAAGGGATGACCACCGAAGCCTCATACTCAAAGGATTCCTCCGAGAGTTCAACCTCCTTGAAAACAGGCGGCAGGTAAGCTCCTATCGCCTTCAGATGACTTGTGCAGGCTTTTTCCATCTCAATCTGCACCTCTCTGTTCTTCGGGTCCACATAGTCGAACATCTTTTCCCCCGATTTGCGGAAGTCCGTTTCGATGTCATAGTACAGGAACTCGTTGATGTGCACCAGACTTCCGAGGCGGGAAACCCTCAGACGAAGGTCGTAAAGCCCCGCGTGGGAATATTCGCAATCCATCCCCGCGACAGCTTCCCTGAGGACATCGGTGCGGAAGATGAGGACGGAGCCGAAGTCGAAATCATCCCGCAATGCACCCATCTGGCAGTCGATGACTGGCGCGGGAGTGCAGACGCCGCCAACATCCTTGAAGTGGTCCGAATATACCATTGCGGCGCCCGTGTCCTCTGCCACGGCCAGGAAGCGCTCGAGGGCGAAATTGACGAAAGAAAGCCCCGTCGTCTTGATGAACAGCAATGAATATGTCGAGTCGGCTTCAGCTGCGATCTGTCGCAATGCCACTGTAGACTTGAAAGATGCCGCGGGGATCCTGGAGATGCGGGCGACCTCGGGCTGGGCAGAGAGGCATTCCTCCACCGGACGAGCCTGTTCCTCGCAGACGAATGGTATGAAACAATCTATTCTTTTCATTTTTCAGTAATGGATTATTCAATTAATCAGAAGCAACTGATCATTATGGATTCCTTATTTTTCAAGTTATGATGATGAGCAACAAAAATAGAAAAAATCGGCCAATATTTGGAGAACACGCCGAAATGGATTAATTTTAATGATTATAACATAATATATGTATAAAACGGACGGGTCAACAGACATAAAACAACCATAAACATCATGAATCGGATCATCCGCACGATAGCGATTGCGGCAGTTTCGGCCGCCACCATTTCAGCCACAGCGCAGGAAACGCCGCGCTGGATCAGGAAAAACGCGATTTCACCCGATGGCACGAAGGTCGCCTTCTGCTATCAGGGCGACATATTCACTGTCAGTTCCGAAGGAGGCAGGGCCCTGCAGGTCACCTCGAGTCCAGCCTATGATTCGGATCCTTTCTGGACTCCGGACGGGAAAAGCCTCGTCTTTTCTTCCACCAGGCTGGGATCCAGGGACATATTCATCACTTCAGCAGAGGGAGGAACCCCGAAACGTATCACCGACTATCCGGGGAACGAGGTACCGATGGCAGTGCTTGACGGAGGAAAGGTGATTTTCAGCGCTGACATCCAGCAGGACACCGCGTACGCCGGCT
This sequence comes from Bacteroidales bacterium, assembly GCA_004552965.1. Lineage (GTDB taxonomy): Bacteria > Bacteroidota > Bacteroidia > Bacteroidales > UBA932 > Cryptobacteroides. Next base: position 2,196 of record SFMU01000033.1, read on the forward strand.
TTCCTGAGAATGCCCAGCTGTGGCAGATCGGAATCGAGGGCGGGCGCCCTTTGCCGGTCACATCGCTTCCGGTTTCAAGCATCAGCATAAACAAGGACGGAGAGGCCATCTACGAAGACTACAAGGGCTATGAAGATGCCCTGCGCAAGCATCACACGTCATCCGTGACAAGGGACATCTGGCTCTTCAAGCCTTCAGACGCGGCAAAGGACAGATTCCGCATGGGAGGAGACGACAGTTTCACAAAACTCAGCTCTTTCATCGGGGAGGACCGCAACCCGGTGTTCGCGCCTGACGGAAAGTCATTCTATTTCATTTCCGAAAGAAGCGGAACGCTGAATGTCCACAAAGCCTCGACGACTGTTCCCGGAAAAGACATCCAGGTGACTTCGTTCAAGGAGAATCCGGTCAGGCATCTCTCAGTCTCCGGCAACGGAATCCTCTGCTTCTCGTGGAATGGAGACCTCTACACCATGAAAGAAGGTGCAGAGCCTGTCAGACTTGACATCACCCTTGCAAGGGACAACGACGAAAAGGAAGTCGAGTTCCTCAACCTTGCCAACGCCTCATCGATGGCAGTCTCGCCATCGGGCAAGGAGATCGCGGTCGTCATCAGGGGCGACGTGTTCGTCACCTCCGAGGAATTCAAGACAACAAACAGGATCACCAACACCCCTGAGCAGGAAAGGAACGTCTGTTTCTCCAAAGACGGGAGGACCCTCTATTATTCGTCTGAGAGAAACGGCCATTGGGGAATATGGGCGTCCACCCTGTCGAACAAGGAGGACAAATGCTTCACCTACGCAAAGGCTTTCGACGAGAAGCTCGTCACAACTGAAGGAGAGACCTGTTTCCAGCCAATCGTCTCCCCTGACGGGAAATGGATAGCCTTCCTCCGGAACAGGACCGAGCTGGTCATCCGCGACCTCAAGGACGGAAAGGAGAAATCCCTTCTGAAGGACGTCAACTATTCCTACTCCGATGGCGACCTGCGGTTCCAGTGGTCTCCTGACAGCAAGTACCTGCTTACGGACTATATGGGCGAGGGACGATGGAACAACTGCGACATAGCCCTGATCGACATCGAAAGCGGCAAGATCACCGACCTGACTCTCAGCGGCTACTCCGACGGAAATTTCAAATGGGCCCTTGATGGCTACGCAATGGTCTGGGAATCGGACAAAAACGGTTACAGAAGCCACGGCAGCTGGGGCTCGGAAGGAGATGTCTACATCATGTTCTTCGACAGCAGGAAGATGGCGGAGTTCTACCGGAGCAAGGAGGACAACGCGATTGCCAAAATGATGGAAGAATCCGGGGACAAGTCTCCGAAACAGGCAGAAAAGGAGGCCAGGAAAGAGCAGAAAGACTCGGTCAGACAGGCAGAAAAGCCTGCGAAGCTGGTGCTGGACCTCGATGGCCGCGAATACCGGACCAGGAGGCTCACCGGGATTTCCAGCAGACTGGGAGATTTCCATCTGACCAAGGACGGGGAAAAACTCTTCTACGTCTCCCAGCTCGAGAAGACATCCGACCTCTGCATGCTGGACATCAAGACCGGAGATGTGAAAGTGGTCAAGAAGGGAGTGAGGGGCAGCATCACACCTTCGGCAGACGGGAAGAACCTCTACATCCTCTCGGGAGGAAGCATCATGAAGATACCTGCCAGCGGTGGCGGAACTCCGACCCCGATCCTTTTCTCAGGTGAATATGAGTTCAAGTCCAGCGCAGAACGTTCCTACATCTTCGACCATGTCTGGAAACAGGTGGATGAAAAGTTCTACGACCCCCAGATCCACGGTGTGGACTGGAAGGGTTTCAAGGACAACTACCGGCAGTTCCTTCCATACATCAAGAACCAGTTCGATTTCCAGGACCTTCTCTCTGAGATGCTCGGCGAACTCAACGGTTCGCACACTGGAGCCAGAGCCTATTTCACCCCTTCCGTCAGGATGGGATGGGTAGGAGCCCTGTTCGACCATGAGTACCAGGGGGCCGGTCTGAAGATTGCCGAAATCTTGCCTGGAGGCCCTCTGGACCTTACCGGAGAGGGTGTCAAGGCAGGTGACGTCATCGTAGCTGTCAACGGCAAGGAAGTCAAGGAAGGAGAAAGCTGGTTCCCTCTGCTGATGAACACGGTCGGAAAACGGACCTCGCTCCTGATCAGAGGGAATGGCAGGAAAGGAGAAGAGAGGGAAATATTCGTGAAGCCTGTTTCTTCCGAAAGAAGCCTTATGTACAAACGATGGGTCAAGCGTTGCGAGAGAATCACCGCAGAGGTGTCTGACGGCCGGATAGGCTATACCCACGTCCAGGGAATGGACTCTCCTAGTTTCAGGGAAGTATATTCAACCCTTCTGGGCAGATACAGGACAGCGGACGCCGCTGTGGTGGACACCAGGAACAACGGCGGAGGATGGCTCCACGACGACCTCGTGACCTTCCTCGGGGGCAAGGAATATATCAGGTTCACCCCAAGGGGACAGTACGTCGGGCTCGAGCCGTTCAGCAAATGGACGAAACCATCCTGCGTCCTCGTCTGCGAAAACAACTACTCCGACGCATCCGGCTTCCCATATGCCTACAGGACCCTCGGCCTTGGAAAACTTGTCGGAATGCCGGTTCCGGGCACCATGACGGCCGTTTGGTGGGAAACCCAGATAAATGGCATGGTTTTCGGAATCCCTCAGGTCGGATCATGGGCAGTCAAGGAGGACAGATACCTCGAGAACATGCAGCTTGAGCCGGATGTCAGGGTCGAGAATGACCCGGCTTCCCTGCTGTCGGGCAAGGACAGGCAGCTCGAAGCGGCTGTCAGACTGTTGATGGAATAATTCGATAACACTATAACCGTAATTGATATGGACAGAAAAGCGGTCATAATCCCAACCTACAATGAAAAGGAGAACATCGAGGCTATCGTCCGCAAGGTCTTCTCGCTGGAAGGGTCATTCAATGTTCTTGTGATCGATGATGGATCTCCGGACGGAACAGCAGCCATCGTCAAGGAACTGCAGGGAGAATTCCCGGACAGGCTGTTCCTGATAGAAAGATCCGGAAAGCTGGGGCTGGGAACTGCCTACCTTACCGGCTTCAGATGGTGTCTGGAGCAGGGCTATGACTACATCTTCGAGATGGATGCGGACTTTTCGCACAATCCGGAAGACCTGCCGAAACTCTACGGAGCAGCTTCGGAATGCCACGGCGTGGCCATCGGTTCACGCTACTGCGACGGAATCAGCGTGGTCAACTGGCCACTGGGCAGGATCCTGATGTCCTACTGCGCTTCGATCTACGTCAAGACGGTCCTGGGCATGAAGATCCACGACTGCACCGCCGGCTTCAAGTGCTACAGCAGAAAGGTCCTGGAGACGATCGACCTTGACGATGTCAGGATGAAGGGCTATGGCTTCCAGATCGAGATGAAGTACACTGCCTGGAAACTCGGATTCAATCTCGTGGAGGTTCCTATCATATTCATCAACCGCAGGCTTGGAACTTCCAAGATGAGCGGCGGGATCTTCGGAGAGGCTTTCTGGGGCGTCATCAAGCTGAGATTCAGGAAATTCAACAAAAGGGGTTAGAAAATGTCAAGAACGCTCCTCGTGAATGCCGTCCTTGCCACATCCGCCCGTGAAGGGGCTGGGGCACTGGCAATAGACGGCCAGCGGATTGCGGGCATATGGTTCCGCGAAGAGACCGACAAGGATGATTCAAAGGCTCTTCAGGCCTTCCCGGATGCCGAAGTGATCGATCTGGGAGGAAAGGTCCTGATGGCTGGAGGGATAGATGCCCATGTGCATTTCAGAGACCCGGGCCTGACCCACAAGGCGGATATCGCCAGCGAGTCGAGGGCTGCCGTGCTGGGAGGAATAACCTCATTCATCGACATGCCCAACACCATACCTCCGACTGTCACGGCGGAAGCGCTCGAGGCCAAGTTGAAAGTCGCCTCTGAATATTCCTGGGCGAATTACGGCTTCAACATAGGCGCTACCAATGCCAATGCGGACGAAATCATCGGCTGCCTCGAAACCGATTTCAGGCACAGCATCGGAGGAGTAAAGGTCTTTATGGGATCCTCAACCGGAAACATGCTGGTCGACAGGAAGGAAAGTCTGGAGAAACTGTTCTCCATCAGTACGAAGCCTGTGCTGGTTCACAGCGAAGACGAAAGCATCATCAAAGCCAATCTTGCGGCTGCGAAGGAAAAGTACGGAGAGGAGATTCCGTTTACCGAACATCCTCTGATCAGAAGCCGGAAAGCCTGCATCATGTCCACGATACATGCCCTGGAGATGGCTCTGGAGCATGGCACCGCCCTGCATCTCCTGCACGTCTCCACCAAGGAGGAGGCAGAAATGGTACGGGCGGCGAAAATCCACAACCCGAGAATCACGGCTGAGACCTCGGCCAATTACCTGTGGTTCTCCGACGAGGATTATTCCAGGCTCGGAAGCAGATTGAAGTGCAACCCTGCCGTAAAAAGTCCGCAGGACAGGGCTGCCCTCAGAAAGGCTCTGGAAGATGGAGTCATCGACACCGTCGGCTCCGACCATGCACCTCATCTGCTCAGCGAGAAGGAGAAACCTTATCTTTCCTGCCCCTCAGGTGTCCCTTCGGTCCAGCAGTCTCTCCCGGTAGCCTTTACAATCGGGATTCCTCTGACCAGAATCGCGGCGGCATATTCGGAAAAAGTTGCGGAGATCTTCGGAATCGCCGACAGAGGCATCCTGAAGCAGGGCGCCTATGCCGACCTTGTCGTCGTGGATCCGGAAGAAGAATTCACCGTGAAGGAAGTCGCAAGCAAATGCAGCTGGAGTCCGTACGAGGGAGAGACCCTCAAGGGTGCCGTCAAGATGGTCTGGGTCAATGGCGTTCTGACTGCAAAAGACGGAGCAATCGTCTCCGACCGCTCCGCCAAAGCATTGTATTTCAAATAGCAGCAGACAAAGAATCACTTTCGCGTCTCGATCTGGACAGGTCCCAGAAGGCCTGACGGACGTAGAGGCTCTGTGGCAGAACGGAAAGTCATCACGGTGTGGGTGAACTTTCCGGCATCGCCGCGCTGATCTCCGATCATCCTGTTGACCCACAGGTTGGCCACGGTGACTTCCAGTTCGTTGTCACCCTCCCGGACTGCCGAGGAGATGTCCACCTTCCAAGGCTGTTTCCAGACTATTCCGAGATCCTGTCCGTTCAGTCTGACCTCAGCGATATTGCAGACGTTGCCCAGACACAGCCAGGTGCTCTCCCCTATCGCGGAAGCATCCAGACTGATTGTCTTTGAATATGTCGCTGTGCCGGAATAATACCTGATGAAGAGATTCTCATCCAGGCTCCAGTCCTTCAGACCATCGAAGACTGTCTTCTCCGGCGCTCCCATGCCACAGTCGAATGCGACCTCCCAGGAACCCGTTACAGGGATGGCAGTAACCTCAGGAACAGGCAGTTCCACCTTGTCCGATGCAGCCTTTTTCCGGAAGACCACGAACAGGGCATCCTCCTGGTCGAAATGCAGGCTGACTATTGTCCGACCGCCTTCGATCCTGTAAGATGCCGGCCTGATGGTGCCATCGACGGCATTCCAGATTTCCGGCTCAAGACCGGTCACATTGAAGGAAGCTTCGATGTCTTCCACATTCCTGGTCCTGGAATCGAGCCAATAGATGTGGACTCCGTCGAAGATGCGATGGACGAAGAGATACTTCGAATCCGGAGAAGGTGAGGTCAAGGTCACATCGGCTCTGCAGCCCTCGGCCTTGACAACCGAATCGAGGTCGGAAGTGGCATAGACGCGGCCTTTCCCATATTCAGTCACAGGATTGCCGCTCCAGAGCTTGCTGATGACAGAGTCGAAACGCGCGATGTCATCCGAGAGACTTGGGGTAGCGACCGGACGCGGTCCGACAAGGACAGCGCCATCGCCGACAAGCTCCAGAAGGGCTTCGGCGACAGGCAGAGACATCATTCGTGCATTCTCTCCGAGGGCCACAATACGGTAGGAGGCGCCGGACGGAGCGACGATTCTTCCGCCTCTGACCTTCAGGTCATTGATAATGGCATCCGCATTGACGAAATCGAAATTGTACCCTTCCGGAATCTGTGGAAGGGAATCCCGGTAGAGGAAGGTGACATTGTTGTCCTCTCCGAAATAATAGAGTATGTCGGCCACAAACTGTCCCTGCTGCAGCAGGAAACAGCTTCTGGACAGATAGCTCATCCATGCGCGGGACTGCTCAGCCCAGGTGTCATGCCGGTTGAACCACTGGCCGAACCAGTCCAGGGTGAGGCCTGGCTTGAAATCATCCAGAGGCTGGTGCGCGCTTTCGTGAATTATGAAGCGGTTGAGTCCGTTGGCCATCAGCAGGTCTGCCCTCTCCTTGAGGATTTCCGGATAGGTGCCCCAGGCATTCCCGGCCTGGGTGAGGGACTCCGCGGCGACATATTTCTTCCCGTAGAGATGGGCCACGGAGGCGGACTCCCGGCAGTCGGCGCCAGAGGCTCCGATAGCGAGGATATTGGAAGGATCGCCCGTCCACATTGCAGACATAGGGATGGCGGCGTTCTTCTTGACCCTCATTCCATCGGCGACAAAAGCTCTCACAAGTTCATGAGACTCGGTGTAACGCTCGAGACCGTGTTCTTTCAGGACCTCGGTAAGAAGGTCATAATGATTGACTGCGACAAGTTCCGCAATGGTCCTGCGGAAATCCCACAGGAACCTGTCCGAAGATTCAGGCGACTCTATCACATAGCCGGCCAGGGCAGGAAGCCATTTCAGCAGGTCGTAGCCGCAAACTTCCCGGAAGGCTTCGAACATCTTCGGGGTCCAGTTCAGGCATCCGGCCTCCCAGCTGTCGAACATCAGATAGTGGATGCCCTTCTTGCCCATCAGACCTCCGGCGGCATCCTTGTACATCGAGATGTAGTGCTCGATATAGTCCCTGACAGCGTCTGCATCAAGTTTGTCGACCTCGAGACCGGTAGCCTCCGGAGAGGCAGGGCTGTTCTGGTGGCCTGTGAGTGAATATCCGAACCGCAGAATCTTCCAGCAGCCTTCTTCCGGAGTCCAGCGGAGATGTCCCTGAGCATCGACTTTGTCCGTCAGATCGATGACTTCGCTCAGGAGAGGGGCTCCCTCGCACGAGGCTGACGGAGAGTCATACAGGTCACCTGCAGGAAAGAAGCCGGCCTTTTCGATGTAGCGGCTGACACGCGGGGATGAGAAAAGATTGAACTCGGCCACCTGCACACCGGATGCATTGGCGGCCGGAGTCCCTATCCCTCTCCGGTTCGCCTGGGCGAAATAGGAGTTCAAGGCAGTCTGCTGATCGGCCAATCTCAAACGGAAATACCTGGCGGTCACCGGTTTGAAGGACAAGGTTGCAATCCTGAAGACCTTTCCGGAGGTGGTTGTCACAGGGGTGAAAGTGACACCGTCATCGCTGTACTCCAGCACAGCAAGGTCGTCACCCTGTGAGAGAACCCTGGCAGTGAAATCGTCGTAGATGCCCTGCATGATGTCAGCGCCGAAAATGGTCTGCGGCTCATCGAATTCGTACTGGATCCATGCTCCATCCGGTCCGTAAGGCAGTTCGGAAACGTCCGTCATCCGTCCGTTGGTCAGCTGCTCCAGAGTGAAATCGCCTCCGCTGCAGGTCAGTTTCGGAGAAAGACCGGCAGGGGAAGGGGCCGGGACGCGGAAGGCAAGCACAGCGATATCTTCGTAATATTCAGGTATTTCTCCCTCTTTTTCGGCTACAGGAATATCCTGGAAATTGCCACTCGTGACTGGAGGATGAGGAAGGATGCCATCATATTCAATGCCACCGGTCGCGTCAGTCTCGCTCCAGACAAGCTTTTTCATCGCCTGGTGAGGCTCCACCCAAGGTCCGCCGGTTTCGCTCCACCCCGGAGAGCCGGCGACAGCAGTCTCCATCCCGTAGCTCTCTGCCTTGCGGATGCAGGCTTCGAATATGCTCTTCCACTCGTCGGACATGTAGGTGACCCTGTGGTCGACGATCTGGGGAGTGGTCAGTCCGGCATCGAAGACATGGAAACCTCCGACTCCGACGCGGTGCATCCATTCGATGTCTGCCATTGCGCCTTCCATGGTCACGTTGCCGTTCATCCAGTGCCACCAGACCCGTGGCCTGGCATCGTCAGGAGGCGAAAGAAAGCCTTCCTCCAGAGCGCGGGAGGCAGAAGCAGAGGGTTGTCTCACGGATGACTCCGTGCAGGAAACAAAGGCGGCAAGAATTGCCAGTGTGACGAAAATGTTCCGGTTCATTACAATCATGTGGTTTGAAAGATGATGGGCGCCTCTGACGCGTCCAGATAATCATGCCATCAGGACTATGCCATCAGGTCAAGCGAGATCCTTTTCCTGTCCAGATCCACATCCAGGACTCTGACGCGGACAGTCTGGTGCAGTTTCAGCTTCTTTCCGTGCATCCTAGAGACGTGTACAAGACCGTTTTCATGGATTCCGATGTCCACGAAAGCCCCGAAAGCAGTGACATTCGTGACTATCCCCGGAAGTTCCATCCCCGGTTTGAGGTCATCGATTTCATGGATGTCATCGGCGAAACTGAACTCCTGCGCAGACTGACGGGGATCCAGACCGGGCTTGGCGAGCTCCTTCAGGATGTCGTTGACAGTAGGCAGACCGAAGTCTCCCTCGACATAATCCTCAGGACGGATGCGGGCTATGAGTTCTTCATTGCCGACCAGACTGCTGGCAGTCACTCCCAGGTCACTGGCCATCCTGTCCACTATGTGGTAGCACTCCGGATGGACGGCAGAATTGTCCAGAGGATTCTCTGCGTCACGGATTCTCAGGAAGCCGGCGCACTGTTCGAAGGCCTTGGGGCCGAGTTTCGGGACCTCACGCAGCTGCCTGCGCGACTTGAAGCCACCGATGGAAGACCTGAAGGATACTATGTTGGAGGCTAGCGCAGGACCGATTCCGGAGACATAGCTCAGCAGATACGGGCTCGCCGTGTTGACATTCACTCCGACACTGTTGACGCAGGCAGCCACAGTGTTGTCCAGTTTCTCGCGCAGGAGTCCCTGGTCCACATCATGCTGGTACTGTCCCACGCCGAGGGACTTCGGATCTATCTTGACCAGTTCGGCGAGAGGGTCCATCAGCCTGCGTCCGATGGACACAGCCCCGCGGACAGTGACATCCTCGTCGGGAAACTCTTTCCTGGCGACCTCGGATGCCGAATATATCGACGCACCGTCCTCACTCACGGTGTAGACCTTGACATTGTCCGGGATTCCGACCCTCTTGATGAAATCTTCCGTCTCGCGGGAGGCAGTGCCGTTGCCGATGGCGATGGCCTCGACGGCATATTCCTCAACCATCGAAGAGACGGCCATTATCGACTTGACCTTCTGATTCTGAGGAGGATGAGGATAGATGATCTCGTGGTGGAGAAGGTTGCCGTGCTCGTCAAGGCAGGCTATCTTGCAGCCGTTTCTGAATCCCGGGTCGATCGCCATCGTCCTCTTCTGGCCCACCGGAGGAGAAAGCAGGAGCTGGGCAAGATTGTCTCCGAAGACAGCCACAGACTCCTTGTCGGCCTTTTCCTTGGCCTCCTTGATGACCTCGTTGGTGATGGATGGCTCGAGCAGACGTTTGAAAGCATCATCCACGGCCTGCCTCAGCTGATCTGCAAGCTTGGGGCCGGGATACCTGTGCTCCTGACAGAAATCATAGTAGATCCTGTTGCCGCATTTCTGCGGATCCGTGTCCAGACCGACGCTGAGAAAGCCCTCGTTCTGGGCTCTGAGGATGGCCAGGAGATTGTGCGAAGGAATCTTCTGCAGAGGCATCGAGAAATTGAAATAGGAACGGTACTTGGATGCCTCGGGAGAGGAGGAAGCAGCCTTGGTGGCCTTGGTCTCTATCCTTCTTGCCCTGAAGGCCTGGCGGAGAGAGTTCCTGACCTGCGCCGATTCCGAGAGCCGTTCGGCAATTATGTCCCTTGCCCCGGCGAGTGCCTCCTGGACAGAAGACACTTCCCCTTTCACGTACTTTGCAGCTTCAGCCTCCGGATCCTTGAGGGATACATTCCACATTCTGTCGGCAAGGGGTTCCAGCCCGTTCTCCCTGGCCACGGTGGCCCTGGTCCGGCGCTTCGGCCGGAAAGGGAGGTAGAGGTCCTCGAGCTCACCGGCAACCACGCAGTCCTCTATCCGCTTGCGGAGTTCCGGAGTCAGCGCGTCCTTGGACTCTATGGTTGAAAGGATGCCTTCCTTTCTCTTCTCCATTTCTGTGAAAACCAGAGTCCAATGCTGGATCTCAGCCACCTGGGCATCGTCCAGACCGCCGGTCTTCTCCTTCCTGTAACGGCTGATGAACGGAATGGTGTTGCCTTCTTCGAACAGGTGGACACAATTCTCCACCTGCCAGTCCTTCACGCCGACTTTGCCGGCTATGCACTTGATGTAGATCTCTTTCATGTGGTCAAAAAGGGATCAGTCCTGGGAAACCATCTTGAGTTCGCTCCTGTAGACTGAGAATATCTTGGACTTGGAAACGAAACCTATGTAGGTTCTGTCCTGCTTGACGACAGGCAGGTTCCAAGCATCGGTTATTTCGAATTTCTTCATCACGACATCCATCTTGTCGTCCTCGTAGACATATTCCTCTGCGCTCTTCATGTAATTGTACACGAAGGTAGTCTTCTGAAGCTCGGGACGGAACATGTATTTGCGGATGTCGGCAAGGGAAACATAGCCCTGGAAACGGTTGCGCGAATCAAGTACCGGGAATATGTTCCTGTTGGACTCTGCCACCACCTTCACGAGACTCTCGAAAGGAGCATCGATCTCCACGGTGGAGAAATCCTTCTCTATGACATCGCTGACCTTCATCAGGGTCAGCACGGCCTGGTCCGAATCGTGGGTGAGCAGTTCACCCTTCTGGGCGATACGCTTGGTGTAGATCGAGAACTTTTCGACGACCCGGGTGGTACCGAAAGCGATGGTTGCCGTAAGGATCAGCGGGAGGAACAGATCGTAGCCGCCGGAAATCTCGGCGATGAGGAAGATCGCGGTCATCGGAGCCTGCATCACACCGGCCATCAGCCCGGCCATCCCCACAAGGACGAAATTCTGCTCTGGCACGGTCAGCGAGGTTCCTGAAAGGACAAGATTGAAAGATCTCGCAACCACGAATCCGGCGATTGCGCCGATGAAAAGGGTCGGACCGAAAGTACCTCCGACACCTCCGCCCGCATTGGTCAGGGTCATCGAGAAGACCTTGAGAATGAGGATCAGGAGAAAGAACACCGGGACCGCCCAGACACTGTCCGTCATGAATGCCAGCGGAGTCTGCCCGTCAAGGCTGAGTTCGGTACCGTTGAGAAGGGCTCCGAGAGAACCGTAGCCTTCTCCGTAGAGAGGCGGGAAGAGGAAGATGAGGATTCCCAGCCCCATGGCGCAGAGAACCCATTTCAGATAGGGGTTCTTCATCCTTCCGATCTTGTCTTCCAGCCACAGCGTGGTACGGATGAAATAGATGGAGCATCCCCCGCAGAACAGGCCCAGGATGATGTAGAACGGAATATTCCTGAGGTCGAAAGGAGTCAGCGTGCACTGGAATGGGGTGTCCTGCCCGAGGAATATGTAGGAAATCACCGTTGCCGAGACTGTCGAGATCAGCAGCGGCATCATCGAAGTCATCGAGATGTTGAACAGGAGGATCTCCAGGACGAAGAGGACTCCGGCAAGAGGGGCTTTGAATATTCCGGCGACCGCGGCGGCGGCTCCACAGCCCAGGAGGATGGTCATGTTCCTGTAGGACATACCCATGTACCGGGCGAAGTTGGATCCGATGGCGGCTCCGGTGTAGACGATAGGCGCCTCGGCTCCGACCGAACCTCCGAACCCGATAGTCACGGAACTGGCGGCCACGGAAGACCACATGTTGTGGGGACGGATCCTGGACTCATTCTTGGAAACGGCCTGCAGTACCTTTGTGACTCCGTGCCCGATCCCGTCCTTGATGACGAATCTGCAGAAGAGCATGGCAAGGAGCATTCCTATTCCGGGAATAACGATGTAGAAGGCGGCTCCCAGGCTGTCGGCGAAAGAGTCGGAAAGCCCTTCCTGGATCCATTCGACAAGTTTCTTCAGGATAACAGCCGCCAGACCGGAAAGAACTCCCACGACAAAACTCATGATCAGGAGCAGGTTGTGCTCGGAGATTCTCTTGAGCCTCTCGCGGATGGAGTGTCCCAACGGACGTTTTACCCTTTCGTTCTTTGGCATGTTACCGGACTTTGGCATATTCCTGCAAAATTAATATTTTTGTGGATAGAGTGAAAATTTTGCCTCAAGTTTCACAAGTGCGAAACTTTAATCATTCCACCATGAAAAAAGTCATAATTTCGGTCATCATCCTGATTGTGCTTGCCCTGCTTTCCGTCCTCGGCATAAGACTCGTCAATGAAGGAAGCCCGCGCAGTCACGAAACGACAAGGGAGGGCACGGAGATCATCAGCGAGGCCCTAAGCTGGTACAGAGGCGGAGAAAAGATCTCGGGAAAGATCTTCAAACCTTGCGATGAAAACGGGGTCTTCGACACCTCTTTCGGAGCAAGACCGCTGGTTGTCTTCTTCCACGACCCCATGAAGCCAGCCTCAGCCGGGAAACTGATTGCCCGACTGGTACCGATGGGGGTTATCGGCTACAGCGTGGACTGCCCGGCCAAAGCGGAAGACATGTCATTTCTCATCAGCAAGATGGGAAAGCAGGAATATGTCGACAAGGACAGGATCTTCATCATTGCGGACTCCTCTTCCTCCGACAAGGCCGTCAATGCCTTGCTGAAAGTCGGGAGAAAGACCGCAGGAGCAATCCTTCTGGAGCCCCGGCTTCAAGGAAAGGCGGCAGTCACAGTTGACAGGCATGGAGCTGAACTTCTGGTTGTGACTGAAGAACAGAGCGCCGACGCATTCGGGCTGATTACGGATTACATGGAAGAAAGAGGGGCGTTCAAGTAGTATGGAGAAGATAGGTTTCGGCATCATCGGCACCGGCAGGATCAGCGACTGGGTGCTCAAAGGGGCGGTACTGGATCCCAGGTTCGAGGCCGTGGCAGTCTGTTCACGCCACCCGGAATCCGCCGCCAGGTTCGCGGAAAGCCATAGAATCGCATCGGCATATTCAGACTTGGACGAAATGCTTGCGGACCCCGCCGTCCGGGCAGTCTACATAGGCACGCCGAACCACACTCACCACGACCTCGCGATCCGCTGCCTCCGGAAAGGCAAGCATGTCCTCTGCGAGAAGCCTCTTGCCTCCAATGCAACTCAGGCCAGGGAAATGGCCAAGGAAGCGCGGGAGAGGGGGCTGCTGCTGATGGAAGCCATGATCTCGACACTCAGTCCCAACTTCATGAAGCTGCAGGAAAAGATCTCCTGCATCGGCACGGTACGTCACTATTTTGCCGCTTTCTGCCAGTACTCGTCCAAGATAGACCTGCTCCGAAAGATCCTCTCGGGAGAGGAATCGTGTCCGGTTCCGAGCTCATTCAACCCGGACCATTCGGGCGGGGCCACACAGGACATCGGAATCTACACGATCTATCCGATGGTCACCCTGTTCGGAAAGCCGGAAAGCGTGAAGGCGGAGGTGACGGCGATAGAGGTTCCCGCAACCGAGGGTCCCAGAAGGATCGACACTCAGGCAAGCGTGGTCTTCCGCTATCCCGGGATGAGCGCAAGCGTGCTGTACTCCAAGGCGGCCGACTCAAGGCTGCGGACGGAGATTTCCGGTGAGAAGGGCAGCATATCCCTGGATCAGATTCACATAACCCGTCAGGCAGAAATGACCGTTCGCGGCGCTCCGACTTCCGGAAGGAGCGAAGGTGCGAAACCGGAAGACATCACGGCAGTGTGCGATCCTGATGAATATCTTTGCGAATTCAGGGAGTTCATCGACCTGATCCTCTCCGGGAGAACCGAGTCCGTCAACAACAGCCTGGACAACTCCGTCGCAGTGGCGGAAATCATCGATGAGATCCGGGCGCAGGGAGGGATCGTATTCCCGGCCGATGCCTGATCACTGTCCTCCGAGCCGTCCGAAATATTCCATCACATCCTCCCAGGTCCTGAAGGCATCCGAACCGAAATGTATCAGGGTGCCGAGAAAATCTTCGCCAGAGTTCTCTTCCGGGCAGGCATCTATGAGATAATCGCCCAGAAGCTGATTCTTGTGGTTCGTGAGCGTCAGCCTGTTCCAGACGGGCACGCCGAGGTTCGCCTCACACCACTCGAAGGCCTTGAGTCCGAGCCCGGGCTCATTGTACGGAACCGAAGCCACGATGTGCAGGTCGTACATCGCGGCAAGATATTCCACAGCCTTGGGGAAACCGCTCGAATGGTTGACGATCCTTTCGCTCAGGGAAATGAATATGAGGGGCTTCTGCCGTTTCTCCTGCCTGTCGTCAATCCACTGGAGGACAGGCAGGACCGAATGCAGGATCGCTGCATCGTTGAGATAGTGCTCCCCGTCGAAACGGATTGCATTGGGATAATGGCTGCTGAACAGGCCGAAGGTGTCCACCATCGTGTCATGGATGCCGAAAAGGCCGTACACCCTGTCCCGGTCGCTCCCGGCATGTTCGAAACAATGGGAAGAGGTCTCACGGAACTGCTCTATCAGGCCCTTGGTTACAAGGAATGAGGTCTGACCGTCGAGGCGCGGATTATGGTACTCCTGTCGGCCCAGCCCGTTGTTGCGGAGAATGGTGTCTGCAAGCCGGAAGGCAGGATTGACCAGAATCCTGTCTACTCCGCAGAGCATCTCCGAGTACATCGCGCCCATGGATGTACCCACGACCACAGCCGGTTTCTGCTCTTCGACAATCCCCCTGAGCAGTTCCATTGCCTGGTCCGGAGCGACCGGAAGGTCCGGAGCGATTATCTCTGTCCCGGGCAGGAGAGTCCTCAAGGTCCTTACGCTTCCGGACTGGCCGCTGGAGGCGAATCCGTGAACATACAGAAGCTTTTTGCCGGAAAGCAGCTCCGGCCTGGCATATTCATAAAGTTCCATCGCTTTCATTTGTTTGTGCAAATATACCCAGAAGTCGGATTTGTTGTGCAAAATAGTTATTTTTGCGTCGGCCACTTTTGATTGGACACTGATAATACCGATAATAAATGAAAGAGTTGCGTGAAATAGCCGGCATGTTCCGGATGGATGGAGAAATAAAGGAGATCAAGCCTCTTGGCAACGGACTGATCAATGACACCTACAAAGTCATAACCTCGGGAGAGTCTCCGGACTATGTGCTTCAGAGGATCAACAATGCCATCTTCAAGGATGTGGACCTGCTCCAGAGCAACATCGAAGCAGTCACTGCACACATACGCAGGAAGCTGGTGGAGGCCGGTGAGAAGGACATCGACCGCAAGGTTCTGACCTTTATCCCTGCGGAAGACAGCGGCAGGACCTATGTAGAGCAGGACGGCAAGTTCTGGAGGCTGTCAGTCTTCATCGACAACGCGGACACATTCGAGAGTGTGACCCCGGAATATTCCGAATATGCCGGCGAGGCCTTCGGTGACTTCGAGGCTAAACTTGCCGACATCGACGTTGAACTGGGCGAGACCATCCCGGACTTCCACAACATGGAACTCCGTCTGCGCCAACTGGTCGAGGCCGTCTCCAAGGATGCTGCCGGAAGGTTGCACAAGGAGGGCAGGATGGAACTCGAGTCCATTCTGGCTGACATCGATGCCAATGCCGAGGACATGTGTCTGGCCGAGCAGCTCCACCGTCAGGGAAGGCTCCCCAAAAGGATATGCCACTGCGACACCAAGGTCAACAACATGATGTTCGACAAGGATGGTTCGATTCTCTGTGTCATCGACCTGGACACGGTAATGCCGAGTTATGTCTTCTCGGATTTCGGCGATTTCCTGCGCACGGCAGCGAATCCTGTCGCTGAAGATTCTCCGGAGACTGAAAAGGTGGATTTCGACATGGAGATCTTCAAGGCTTTCTCCAGAGGCTACATCCGCGGGACAAAGTCATTCCTGACACCGCTGGAAAGGCAATGTCTGCCTTATGCAGCCTGCCTGTTCCCTTTCATGCAGGCAGTAAGGTTCTTCACTGACTACATCAACGGAGACACCTATTACCGGACAGACTACCCGGAGCACAACCTTGTTAGGACCAGGAACCAGATGAAACTGTACCACTCCGCTCTGGAGAAGGTTCCCCAGATGGCTGAATGGATCGGCAGCCTGAGCTGAGTCAGTTGCCGAATAAACCGGACCGCTTCCGGGAGGTTCGATCCCGTGACGGCATATTCTCTGGCATATCCACTGGCATATTCACTGGTATATCCATAGCCGCATATCCTTTGCGGCATCTTTTGGCATATTCATTCAGACAGGGCCTGAAGATCGGTGTCTGAAACAAGCGAGAAATTCCTCACCTGGCTGCAGACATCGAAGACGCCGGGGATTTCCCAGCCGTAGTTCATTCCCATCACCGTGAAATCATCCGGGACAGAAGTCTTCATGTACCCGTGCTCCTTGAGTGACCTGATGGCATCCTTCACAACAGTCTTGACATAGACCTTGCAGGTATGCCACTTGTTGTCGAGGAGATCAGTGGTGTTGAACAGTCTGTCATCCGCAAGGCCGTACATGTAGGTGCTTGTTCCCACGTCCCACATCGTCGACGGCTGGAGGGAGACTCCCCCATTGTCACGGTTGTCGAACGATCCTACTCCCAGCCACAGACTCTTCATGTAATCCTCGGACTCCGGATTGGTGTTTCTCAGATAGAGATACGTCAGACACTGGGCGGCATGGATGTTCGTGCTGTAGGCATCGCCGGTCTTGTTGTCGCATCTGAGTATGAGAAGGTCATAGCTGAAGACCAGATTGGTGCATTTTCGAAGTTCGATGTTCTCGAAACTGGTCTCGATCAGGAAATTGATCCACGGCTGGCTGCCTTCGGTCCTCGGCTTGTCATAAGCCTTGCTGGCAATGACGGACATCGTGATGACTCCCTTGTCATCCCTGGAGATTGAATATGTCCCGTCATCGAAGGTCACTCCATAGCGGGCGTCGGTCCTGATACCTTTTGAGAGGCCGTTTTCGAAGTTCCAGCAGCACAGATGCCAGGTCGGGTCACTGTCACCATCCTCAAAACGCAGGGTGTCGACAGGAACTCCCACGGCGTTGACTGCAAAAGGAGCCAGCAATGCCATACCGTTGTCTATCTTCGGATCGGGAAACTGTTCGTAGGATTTCTTGATGAATCCGCCATTGCTTCCGCCGGTCTCTTCTTTCTTGTCGGTGCCGGAGCAGGAGAAAAGCGCAAATGCCAGAATGGAGCATGCGAGGATGAATTTTTTCATGTTCAGACAGTTTATCGTTTGTGGTTCCAGTCTGTAAATTTACTCATTTCGTGCCGTAACGGCAATAATAATGTTTCGCGAGTTCAATCCGGATTTGTTAAATTTGCAATTCAGGAAACGAACAAACACATCATACGAAAATGAACAGAACAAGCATCAAGTACCTGCTTGCCCTCGTCTCAATCTGCCTGCCTCTCCTTTCGGCAGCGGCAAAGGACGATGAGGCAAAAATGAACCGATTCATCGACAAGCTGATGAGCAAAATGACTCTGGCTGAGAAAATCGGACAGCTCAATCTCGGAGCCGGAGGAAATCCGATGGTCATCAACAGCAACCTCGGTCTGGAGGAATCAGTCGCCCAGGGGTTCGTCAGTTCCTGCGGAGGCGCCGACATGAACCTGCAGAGGCTGGCTGTCGAGAAGTCACGGCTTGGAATTCCGATCCTTTTCGGTCTGGATGTAATCCACGGCTACGCCACCACCTTCCCGATTCCTCTCGCCTGCTCATGCAGCTGGAACCTGGACCTTATCGAGCGTTCGGCGCAGATCGCCGCAAAGGAAGCCACTTCACAAGGCATCAGCTGGACCTGGTCACCGATGGTCGACATCGCCAGGGATCCACGCTGGGGCCGTGTCGCAGAAGGTGCAGGAGAAGACCCGTATCTGGGCGGACTCATCGCGCAGGCAATGGTACGCGGCTACCAGGGAAAGAGTCTTGACAGCGATTCGACTCTGCTCGCCTGCTTCAAGCATTTCGCACTCTACGGAGCTGCCGAGGGAGGCCGTGACTACAACACCGTGGACATGAGCCGTTGGTACATGTACAATTTCTACCTCCCGCCTTACAAAGCCGCCGTCGAGGCCGGTTGCGGAACCGGAATGTCATCCTTCAACGTGGTCGACGGTGTTCCGGCCACAGGTAACGAGTTCCTCCTGAACGACCTGCTCCGCGGAGAATGGGGATTCAAGGGATTCATGGTTTCCGATGCCAACAGTGTCGCTGAAATCGGCTTCCACAGAGTCGGAGACCCAGAGGAAGCCGCCCGTCTTTCAATAACCGCCGGGCTGGACATGGACATGGGCTCCCGCCATTACCTGCTCTACCTTGTCAAGCTGCTCAATGAAGGCAAGATAACGATGGAGATGATCGACACTCCATGTCGCCGTATCCTGGAAGCCAAGTACAAGCTGGGCCTCTTCGACGACCCGTACCGCTATCTCAGGCAGAAGGAAGACCCGTCCAAGTCCTGCCTCCTGTCCGACAGCCATGTCGCCGAAGCCAGGAAACTTGCCGGAGAGAGCATCGTTCTCCTCAAGAATTCGGAGGGGCTTCTTCCGCTGAAACCAGGTCTTAAGAATGTGGCTGTAATCGGTCCTATCGGCAAGGAGGCCAGCCAGCTGTTCGGCACCTGGAGCTGCCGCCCGGACGGCAGCAAGTCGCACACTGTGGCCCAGGCCCTTCAGACAGCGCTGGGGGAAGAATGCAAGGTGACATATTCACAGGGCTGCCTTGAAACTGAAGGCTACGGTGACTATTATTCTGTCGACGGAACTGAGCAATCTGCCTCCATGATCGAAGAGGCTGTCAAGGTTGCAAATGATGCCGAAGTGGTCATCGCCTGTGTCGGAGAGCCATCAGGCTGGAGCGGAGAGGTCAATTCGAGAGTGGACATCAGCCTGCCTCCTTGCCAGAAAGCTTTGCTCAAAGCGCTCAAGGAGACCGGGAAGCCGGTTGTCGTGGTCGTCATGAACGGAAGACCTCTCGTCCTTTCGGATGAGGATGCCGCATTCAGCGCAATCGTCGAGGCCTGGCATGGCGGAACTTCGGCGGCAGATGCCATTTCTGACGTGCTGACCGGCAAGGTTAATCCTTCAGCCAAACTTACCATGAGTTTCCCGAGATACAAGGCTCAGATTCCGATTTTCTACAACCATCTCCATACGGGCAGACCTCTGGGAGAATACAATCCGCCTGCGTTTGTCAGCAAATACATCGACATTCCGCTGGAGAACAACAGTCCGCTCTACCCTTTCGGCTACGGACTCAGCTACAACACTTATGAATATTCCAACCTGAAGGTCGACAAGACCTCGGCAAAGGGTGAAGAGGATTCCATCGTTGTCAGCATGGACGTGAAGAACAACGGATCGCTGGAGGGAAAGGAAATCGTGCAGCTCTACATCACCGACCTCATCGCTTCCACCTCCCGTCCTGTCATCGAACTCAAGGGCTTCCAGAAACTGGACTTCAAGCCGGGCGAGACCAGAACCGTTTCGTTCACCGTCACTCCGGAGCTGCTCAAGTTCTACGGCAAAGACCTTCAATACGACTGGGAAAGCGGAGACTTCGAACTCTGCATCGGTCCAAACTCACGCGACCTGACCAAAGTCAGAATCCGCTGGGACAAATAGCGAACCCGGAAGGGTATCAAAAAATAGCTGTATTTTATATTGTGTTTTCAGGAGGGAGGATGGTAGGGATTGAGGAGGCGTGTCCACCCGCGGACACGGGAAGCGGGCGGGGCCCGACGGAGACAAGTGGGACCAAGTCCAAAACCCTGTGTTAAAGATTGTAAATGCGAATAAGTGAGTACCTTTGTAGTAACGTTAGAAAAGGTATTCACATATGTCCTCATTAT
>SFMU01000034.1 GCA_004552965.1 Bacteroidales bacterium
ACGAACCCTCTGGTAACGGGGAGCATCGGGAAGAAGAAAAACTATCGGCTTGGAGAAGAATGATCCCAATCGATAAGCATAATGCTCCAGTTGTAAAGGAGTGACCTCTTTCCCTTGCTTCAAAGAAGGGACGATAAACTCTCTTCCGTCAAATAAGCATTCATAAAAATCGAACATCCATTTCGCTTCAGCCCATAGCCCTTTTAGCCTAGCCTTTTCAACCGGGGTCAGATCTAAGATATTACCATCAATGCCAATTCTCATTTTCATCAAATTTGCTACATTTTCACACCGCATGAAAACGTAGCAAAAGTAATGATAATTTATTAATATAAAAAGGATTTCACTTTTTAAAGCAACCCATCAAACTTCGTCATCGAACTTGCCTTGATGAAGTCCACGATGTCAATATAAGGCTTCATGGCCTTGTAGTCAGAGTGGCCGGTCCATTTCATGACGACTTTGGGAGTGATGCCCATGGAGAGGACATTGACGATGAAGGTGCGGCGACCGGTGTGGGTGCCGACGAGTTCCACTTAGGCTGAAGTGACGATAGCCGGTGCAAAGACATCCGGAGACAATTCGCGGAGCCGTGACTCTATTATGTCGATGAAGAGAGAGGCGACACCGTTCGCGGAAGCCAAGGAACGAAAGTCCTTGAGTGCATCCTTCACCCTGTTGATGTACTTTGAGGGATTCTTGATGTCGTTCTGGGCGGCAAAGGCCAGCAGGTCCGCGGTGGTTATATCCTCGAACTTGCCTCGCACAGAGAATTCGTGACGTTTCTCAGGAGTTGCGGCCGTCTTCAAGATGAAGCAGAGGTCATAAGCCGGAGAAAGATGCCAGGAACCGTCCTTCTCCATGATGAAGGAGAAGTTCTTGGCGTGGTCGTCCGTGTTGTTAGAAAGGATATTGAAGACCATCCGTCGGAAGAGCTCATTCAGTTCATCCTGGGGGATGGAGAGCTGTCTGCTAGTGGAGAAGAGGTCCTCGTAGCTATATGCCTCCGGATTGACGGCGGCAAGTCGTCTGGGCAAGAAAACAGGGAGCCTCCGGATGATGTTCGAGAGAACGTCTTTATTCTTGCACTAGTAAAGAAGGCCGAACATCCACAGAGGGATGCGTGCGCTATAACCGGTTTCGATGCCGGCAATGGCCAGATAGCTGTCGGGGATGCCGGCGATCTGATCGAATTCCTTGCTTTCTCCGCCAACTTCGAACAGGTATTTCCCATTCACCAGGAAATCACCCTTCAGGGGCATCTGGACAGTACCAATAGCGGAAAGCTGGTCGATAAAGAAAGTCTCCCGGAGTGTGCCGACGTCAATCTTGGGCGAAAGGGCATACATAAGATTGGTGTTGCCAAGGTAAATCTTCTCTGGATTAACCAACTTTTTATAACTCTTGAGTTCTACGGTAAGAAGCTCCAGAATCTCAGCCTTATCCAAATTGTAAAGGAGTTTCAACAGGGAATCCCGCGTTGTACCGAGAGAGGTGGACAGCCGATTCACATTGGGCTGCAGGGGGACATTCTCCGCGATTATCATCAACAGCTTCTTGCACTTCTCGATAGTATCGTAGGTGATCTTCTCCACGGCGGGAAGGTCGCTTTCAATCACGGTATCTACTACCTCCTTCAAGCGGACCAGGAAGTCCAAGCCGGCTTCTTTGTAGAAGGGATATATTCCCGAGCGCAAATAGGCCTCGAATGCCACCAGAATCTTGGTTTTGGCGGTTATATCCATAGAGATGGTAATATGATTCTTCAGGAGGTCTTCCAAAGAGATCGCATCCACGTGAACGATATCCTCATAAGCCAGGTACTCCCGGAAAGACATCCCCTTAAGCGTATAAGAGGTCTGACGTCTGGACATATCCACCTTGGCATTATCGATCTCCAGCAAGGAGGATCCCGTATAAACTATCCGGAGATCCTTATACTGGTCAACGAGGTTTTTGAGGATGGTGCTCCACCCCTTATACTTGTGGACTTCGTCAATGTAAAACTCCGTTATTCCCCTCTTGTAAAGGAATTCAATCAGATCCTGCAACTGATGAGTCCCGAACCAGTAGTGGTCCAGGGAGATGTAGAACGTATCATCCGGATTGCTGTATTTCTCCTTGATCCGCTGCAGGAGCATGGTGGTTTTACCTACGCCACGCTCTCCCTTGATACCGATGACGCGGGAGTCCCAGTTAATCCGGGGATAAAGGTAGCGCTTGAAATCCAGCGTAACCTGGGCAAGTTTACTGTGGTAAAATTCAACAATGGGGCGAATATCTGTCAGTTCCATATTAGTATCTTTCTAGGCACAAATATATGAAACACTTTTGGAAAAGCGAAATTATTAAGAAAAAACACTTTTGAAAAAGTGAATTGTGGCCACAACGGCACTTTTAGAAAAGCTAATCGGCCTATTGTCGGCAAATGTCTTGACCACCTAGCGAATCGGTTATTATTCAGATAGATAAGAGCAGGAAAAGTCCCTTGTTTCGCACTTTTTCCAACGAGTATTCGCAGTAATAACGCATTTTTTGGAACGAGTCCATAAATAGGTTTACGAAGGGTGTTGTACTTGGTTTACTATTCTCGTCCTCTCCGCTGAAATGCCTTGCAGAACAATCTGCAGGGCATTTTTGGTTGAAAGAGCCCCAGAAGAATCAAAGGGTGACTTTTACCTGTTGACGCAGAAGAAATTGCAGAGGTAAAAGCCACCATTTTGGAGTCCGATTTCGCTTACTCTATGTTTCGGGCAAATTTATTTGCAGAATCTCAGACATGCCCAGCCGTTGCTGGAGCAGGATGACAGGAGAGTGAAGCCGAGACCGTCAGCCACAGCTGCGATTTCATCGGCATCCCGGTCATAGAATCCGCTCAAAAGCAGCTTTCCTCCCCGGCGCAGAGCCTTTCGGTACCGCGGAAGGTCTGAGATGATGATGTTCTTGTGAATGTTCGCAAGCAGTACATCATAGGCATCCTCCTTCAGGGCGGAAGCGTCCGAACAGACCACCTCGAAATCCAGTCCGTTCAGCCGGATATTCCCCAAAGCGGATCTGACAGCAGTCGCATCGATGTCTACAGCACTGACGCACCCGGCACCGAGTTTCGCGGCCAGGATGCCCAGAACGGCAGTCCCGCAGCCCAGGTCCATCACGGATTTGCCGGCGATGTCTTCGCTGTTGTCCTGCATCGTCTTCATCATCATGCAGGTCGTGTCGTGGTGGCCGGTTCCGAAAGCCATCCTGGGATCAAGCAGAATCGTGATCCTGTCGCCGGTCACACTTTCTCCATCGACCCTGTCACCGGCCTCTTTCGATCCGGCAGGGCAGACCCTGACCCGACCGACCTCGATGGCCGTGAATCCGGTTTTCTCCCATTCCTCGTTCCAGTCGGCCGCCTCCAGCTTCCGGACGCTCCATCCGCCTTTGAACCACGGAATGCCGGCCAAGGCATCCCCGAGGGCATTCCCATCAAAAAGGGAAGTCTGAATATAACACCTCAGCACCGGCTCGTCCCCCTCCTCGAACTGAAAGGAGTCAAAGCCCAGATCGACCACCATGGCCTCGATGATTTCAGCCTGTTCCTCGCCGTCAACCTTAAGAGCGACTTCGCAGTAGTCCTGACTGTCCATTGCAATTGAATATGTTGATTTTCTGAATATTCCTTATTCTATTCAAGCGTCCTGCGGGCTATCGCGCCGAAACAGCCTATCCCGTTTTCGATGTTGTTGTGGATGCAGACCGGTTCGCCGAAGATTTCATTGAACCCCCCGAACTCAGAATACGCCTCGAGCGACTTGATGTACCTGTAGAGGTCTTCCGAATAGCCTGTGACCGTAATGCTGAGGGACCCGAGATTGGAAATGAACTCCTCCTCTCCCGAAGAGGGAGATTCCGCAGAGGCTCCGTCACCAGACCCGTCCTCCCCATAGATCAGCGAGGAGGACCTCTGGAAATCTTCTACCCAGAAATCGAGGATCCGCTCACCGCTTCCAAGCATCCCCTCGTCGATGATCATCCTTTCGACCCTGGTGTCCCTGTTCCCTTCGATAATCCCCTCAATGTCATCCGTGTCCATGAAAGCCACATCAGACGTGTATGTAAACTGGCCGCTATTGTCGGAACTTATGCGGAACTGGTAGAATTCCTTCCTGTCCGGATTGTCCCTGACCTTGATCTTGAAGTGCCACTCAACAGTCCGGAATTTCTCTTCCTGCTCCACGATCTTCGAGTATCTTGAGACAATCTCGAAATCCGGCCTGCATGGGACCTCGATAGTCGAACTCACATCTGCAAACCCCTCGTGCGAGGCAGTGATGCTGATCCTTTCGCCTTCCCGGATAGAAAGCGGGCAGGAGTACAATCCTGTGCCCGGTCCCTCGGTCAGCTGCAGGGTTCCGTCATCGGTCTTGACGGTAACTATCGCCCCGCTGACCATCCTGCCTTGATAGTTCTGGTCCTTGTCAAGGAAAAACCGGGAGCTGGACACCGAGACCGCAATGCGGCCGGAATCCGGATTCACCGTGGAGAACAGCACGAGTTTCTCGCCTGAATATTTCCCGTTGAAGGGAATCTCCTCCTCGCAGGAGATGAATGCCGCTGCGGCGAGGACAGCCAGTATGAAGCCCAGGAGTTTCGTCATCAGTTTTCTCATAACATCAGAAATAATGCATCAGAATTTCAAAGTGTAGGTGACTGTCGGAATGATAGGGAAGATGGAGAGTTTCTTCAGTACCGGGTAGCCGACATACTGCCCGTTTTCCTCATCCCATTCATCGTGATAGTCCACCATGATGATGAAAGGATTCTTGTAGTTGTAGACATTGTAGACGCTGATGTTCCAGACCGAAGTCGTACGGTTGCGTCTGCTCGGTCGATAGAAGTTCATCCCGATGTCCATTCTGTTGTACATCGGCATCCTGTAGTTGTTCCGGCTCGGAGCATATTCAACCCAGCTGCTACCAATGTCCTCGCTTCCCGGCATGTCCTCGGCAAAGAAATCGTCGTAGCCAAGGGTACCGCAGTTTCCGGAAGCAAGCACGAAGGTCGCGCTCAGGTCGAATTTCTTCGAGAACGCATGGGTCACGGTTGCGCTCAGGTCGTGCCTCCTGTCGTACTTCGCCGGGAACGGTCTGCCGTCGTTGATCTCCATCCCCTCGCGGTCGAACTTGCGCATCGACTTGGCCCAGGTGTAGCCGATCCATCCCGTGGTCTTGCCGATCTTCTTCTGCACCATGAACTCGACTCCATAGGCCCAGCCTGTACCCATGCAGACCTTGTCCTCCCAGCCTGTCGCCATTCCGAGGTAGGAGGCTCCGTCTTTGTATTCAAGGACATTGTCCATCGACTTGTAGTAGCCCTCGATCGAGAATTCGTACTTTCCAGGATCGTAGAAGAAGCCTGCGGCGCTCTGGCGCGAACGCATCGGCCTGATTCGCGAAGTGACAGGCACCCAGAGGTCTGAAGGCATGCTGAGGTTGCTGTTGCAGAGCAGATGAATATACTGGCTCATCTCGCTGTAGGATGCCTTGAAGGACACGTTGTCGCTCAGCAGGGCACGCAGCCCCAGACGAGGCTCGGCGGAGAAATAGGTCTTTCCGGAGACCCCGTAGGCGGAGACCCTTCCTCCAAGATTCAGCTTCAGCCAGGGCAGGACGGACCAGTTGTCTTCAATGAATATGGCGCCCTCCGTCGAGGAAAGAGGCTTGTCGCCGACTTCCTGGCTGATGTCGATGTTGTCTTCGGGATATTCAGTGCTGCTGCTTTTCTGCATCATGCTGACCACTCCCGGTCTGAAGCTGTGCAGGGTTGCGATTGCGCCGAACTTGGCATCGTGTCTCGGGTCCGGACGCCAGTCGAAATCGACGGTGGCGGAGATGTCGTTGATGAGCGAGTTGTAATCGACCCCGGCTTTGTTCATGAAGCTTTCCTCTTCGACCTTGCCGTTAAGGATGCTCTCCTGTTCATCAATACTGACACCCAGGTTGTTCCTGTACTGGGTATAGCTGACTGCGGAGGACAGATAGAGCCGCGGGGAGATTTCGTGATTCCAGCGGAGGGACCCCACCATATTCCCCCATCTCCACCTGAATTTCGCTTTTGTCAGGCTGTAATCCTGCCTGCCGGTGTCCACCTGGGTCCCGTCCGGCGTCCAGCTGATGATGTTCCCGGTGTAGGAGTCTTCCATGCTGACCTTTGCCTTGTCGTCGCCGCAGTAGAAACTCAGCGAAAGGCGGTCCCCTCCGTCGAACCTGTGGGTGATTTTGGCGTTGAGGTCGTAGAAGTTGTAGCCCCCTCCGACCTTTTCGTAGTTCATCTCATCGTCCTTCCCCTCTTTGTTGGCGTAGTACAGGGCGGGCTTCATCAGGAGATCCATGTAGGTCCTTCTGGCCGAGACATTGAATGTGGTCTTTCCCTTCACTATTGGACCTTCGATGTTGAATTTCGAGGAAATCAGGCCGATGGATGCGCTGCCGGTGATCCGGTTGTCGTTGCCGTCGTTCATCCTTACATCCAGCACGCTTGACAGGTGTCCTCCGAACCGGGCCGGGAAGTTGCCTTTGTAGAGTGTGACGCTCTTCATCGCGTCGGCATTGAAGACCGAGAAGAAGCCGAAAAGGTGGTTGACATTATAAAGAGGTACACCATCCATCAGGAGAAGATTCTCATCCGCCCCTCCGCCGCGCACATAAAGTCCTGCCGTGCCTTCCGTCCCGGACTGGACACCGGGCAGCAGCTGTATCGCCTTGATCACATCGACTTCGCCGCCTATTGCCGGGATGGTCTTTATCTGCATCACCGGGATCTCCACGGCGCTCATCTGCGAGGATCTCGCTCCTGTGGTCCCCGAACTGGCGGTGACTGTGGCCGCGGTCAGGGTCGAGGCAGACTCGA
Source organism: Bacteroidales bacterium (assembly GCA_004552965.1). Taxonomy (GTDB): domain Bacteria; phylum Bacteroidota; class Bacteroidia; order Bacteroidales; family UBA932; genus Cryptobacteroides. The sequence goes on from SFMU01000034.1 coordinate 6,895, forward strand.
CAATTGCCACATCCTGTTTCAGGTCCCCGGTGAGGTCGACTTCGATGGTCTTTTCTTCGTAGCCGAGATAGACGAACCGGAGGGTCTTCCTGCCCTGTTCGAGGGAAATGCTGTAGTAGCCTGAATTGCCGGTCGTGGTGCCCAGCGAGGTCCCGCTGTCGATGACTGCGACTCCTATGAGCGGCTCTCCGGAACGGGAATCCGTGACATAGCCGCTGATGGTGTATTTCTGTGCCTGGGCAATGATTCCTGCTGAGAGCAATAATGCAGACAGCAGCAGTTTCATCATATTCATAATGCTGGTCTTTGCTGGTGCCGTATCGATGCGGCAAAGATACAATAACTAAACAGCCATTCCGTGATTCATTGCACAAGAAACGGAAATAATCATAAAGAAAAGCTAAATTTGTGAACCGCTTCCACGGGAACCTGCCTGACGGTGAGATTTCCGGCGGAGGGCACCATCATCCAACCATCAACCAAAGGCACCATGGCATCAGAAGTATTCTTCACGGACCTCAGGACAGGTCCCGGCAACAATCTCCTCGTCAAGCTCGAAAACCTTGTCAGCACAGCAGGAATCGGAAAGATCGGCTTCAGGGACAAGTTCGTCGCGATAAAGATCCATTTCGGCGAATATGGCAACATGGCCTACCTCCGTCCGAACTATGCCGCAGTCATCGTCCGGATGATTCAGAACCTTGGCGGCAAACCTTTCCTCACGGATGCAAACACCCTTTACAGCGGAAGCCGTTCCGATGCCGTCGGCCATCTGCGCACTGCAATGGTCAATGGCTTCAACCGGATCGCCACGGGCTGCGATGTGATCATAGCCGACGGACTGAGGGGCAACGACGAAAGGATCATCGATGTCCAGGGCAAGTACTGCCCGTCCCCGAGAATCGCTGCCGCAATTGCCGAAGCGGACATCATCATCAGTCTCAACCATTTCAAGGGCCACGAACAGGCCGGTTTCGGAGGGGCTGTAAAGAATCTCGGGATGGGTTCCGGTTCAGTGGCCGGGAAACGGGAGATGCATTCCACCGCCCAGCCGGTGATCGACATCGCAAACTGCACTGGTTGCGGAGTCTGCGAGAAGCATTGTGCGCACGATGCAGTTCACGTTGTGGACGGGAAGGCGGCCATCGACCTGGAGAAATGTGTCGGCTGCGGCCAGTGCGTGGCGATGTGCAGGCGCGGCGGCGCCGTGATGGGCAGCACCGAGAGTTGCGACATCCTCAATTTCAAGATTGATGAATATGCCAAAGCGGTCCTGAAGGGCAAACCGAATTTTCACATCTCCTTCATCATGAATGTCAGCCCCGAGTGCGATTGCTGGGGTCATAACGATGCGGCCATCGTGCCGGACCTTGGCATTGCCGCAAGCTTCGATCCTGTGGCCCTGGACCGTGCCTGCGCCGATATGGTCAATGCAGCCCCGACCCTGCGGACCGGCAACGAGCTGTCAGACAAGGAGGCTGCCTGCTGCTCGGATGGCCATCATTCCGGCGGAGACTGCTGCTGTCATGGCGGTGAGGGAAAGAGTCATCCTGGCCATGGAGGCGCCTCTGACAAGTTCAACTTCCTGCACCCGGACACCAACTGGTCCACCGGCCTTGATTATGCCGAACAGATAGGTCTGGGCACCAATGACTACACTCTGATCCGCGTCTGAAACCGCGAAGTTCCCGGTCTATTCGTCTGAATCCTTTCCGCTCTTGCCGCCACGGGCCTTGCTGCCGGTGGCCTTGACCTTCGTTGACTTGGTTTTCGGGGCCTTTTCCTTTGTACGCCCGGACGCTCCGCCCTTGGCCGTCCTTCCGCCCTTTGCGCTATCGGTGCCCTTGGCCGTCCTTCCGCCCTTTGAGCTACCGGTGCCCCTGGCAGTCCTGCCTCCCTTTGCAGTCCCGGCAGAGGCCGGTTCCTGCGCGTCGGCATATTCATCCACTCCGGACTCCGTGCCTTCCACAGGCTGGTCGATCAGCTCGTAGTCCAGCAGCCTCTGCTCAAGATTGGCAGACTTGACCCTGATCCTGACCGGATCCCCCAGACGGAAGACCTTGCCGGTGCGTTTTCCGCGGATCAGGTAGTTCTCCTCATCGAAATCATAGAAGTCGGATCTGATGTCACGCATCGCCACCATACCCTCGATCATCGTCGGCTTGATCTCAACGTACATTCCCCACTCGGTCAGACCCGAGATAGTGCCCTCGAACGTCTGGCCGACCTTGTCAGTCATATATTCGATGAGCTTGTACTTGATGCTGTCGCGCTCGGCGTTGGCGGCAATCTGCTCGCGCTCCGAAGCATGGACGCACTGGGACTCGTAATAGCCCTGGTCCTGGCTGGCCGCCTTGTCGAGATACATTGCCAGAAGCCTGTGAACCATGGTGTCCGGGTAGCGCCTGATAGGAGATGTGAAATGGGTGTAGAATCTGAATGCCAGTCCGTAGTGTCCGATGTTCTCGGTGCTGTACACTGCCTTCGCCATCGACCGCAGGGCAATCATCTGGAAGGCATTGCTCTCCGGACGGCCCTTGGCCTCCTCAAGCAGGGTGTTGAGCGAGCAGGCAATCTCGCGTCCGTTGCCCACAGGGCCCATCTTGTAGCCGAAATTGCCGGCGAACTTGTTCAGTGACAGAATCTTGTCCGAATTCGGCTCCCCATGGACACGGTAGATGAAGGTCTTGGCATTCTTGTCGGCCTTGCCGTTCATGTTTCCTGATGTGGCGATGAATTCGGCGACGGACCTGTTGGCCAGAAGCATGAATTCCTCGATCAGCCAGTTGGCCTCCCGGCTGATTTTTTCGTAGACTCTGACCGGTCGTCCGGCAGCGTCCACCTCTACCTTCATTTCCGGGCGCTCGAAACTGATGGCTCCCGAAGCGAAACGGCGCTTCCTCAGGATCGTGGCGAGGCGGTGGAGTTCCAGAATGGCTTCCTTGGTCTGTCTCGGAATCAGGCAGCCCTCGAAAACTCCCTGACCCATCATCGCCTCCTGCTTTTCTTCCGATGAACGTGACTTTCCGTCGGTACCGCCCCGGAGTTCCATCTCCAGGGAGGCTTCTCCGTTGTCTATGATCTGCTGTGCGGTTTCGTAGGCGAAACGGTAGTCCGAGCGGATGACGGTGCGTCCGAACCACTGTCCGGCCAGTCCGGCATCGGGGGTGAGCTCGAAGACAGCCGAGAAAGTCAGCTTGTCTTCAGCGGGACGCAGGGAGCAGAGCTTGTTGGAAAGCTTTTCGGGAAGCATCGGCACGGTCCTGTCAACCAGATAGACCGAAGTGCCTCTTTCCTGTGCTTCCTTGTCGACAATGGAACCCGGGGTGACATAGTAGGAGACATCTGCGATATGGACTCCGACTTCGAAGTTCCCGTTCGGAAGCTTCCTGAACGAAAGGGCATCGTCGAAGTCTTTCGCATCTTCGGGGTCGATTGTGAAGGTGAGGGTGTCGCGGAAATCGCGGCGTCCCTTCAGATCCTTCTCGGTGATGACATCGGAGATGCTGTCGGCTGCGTTCTCGACCTCCGGCTCGAATCTGTACGGGAGACCATATTCAGCGAGTATGGCATGCATCTCGGTGTCGTTCTCCCCGGGCGCTCCGAGCACATCGACAATGTGTCCGAACGGCGTCGGCTCGCCTCTTTTCCAGCCGTCCACAAGGGCGGCGACCTTCATTCCGCGCACTGCCCCTTCAGGCAAGGTCTCGAAAGGAATGAATATGTCGTAGGGCATCGTCCTGGACTGCATCAGCACCCAGGCCTGGCTGCCGACCATGTGGAGTATGCCCACGAAAGGCTTGCGGCTTCTCTCTACTATTTCTATGATTTCTCCTTCGCGGCGCTTGTTTCCGGCTTTCGACCGGCCCTTTGCCTGAGGAGAGTCCTCCATGTCCTTTTCCTTTGTGACGGCGCATCTTACGATGTCCCCGTGCAGGGCGCCGCGGGTCTTTGTGGCCTTGACAAACACATCGTTGTCAGGTTCGCCTTCGATGATGACGAAGACAAAACCGTCCCTTGTCATCTGGACTTTTCCGGTAACTTCGGTCAGGATTCTCTTTTTCTTCTCTCTTGACCCGAATTTCTTCTCGCGGCCTTTTCCGGCGCTTCGTGAGCGCCCGTTCTTTCTGCTCATAAACAAATCTTCTGAATTCTTGACAAAATTAGTAAAAAGTGTCCACTCTCCCTAGTTCAGGGTGACCAGGGGCTTTGTCAGAGCCTCGCGAAGCTGATCGTCATAGCGCAGGCGGATCTTGATGCCTGCCTCCTGGAAGTGGTACCGGACAACGATCTCCTCTTCGATGAAAGGCTGGATTTCCGAGCGTTTGAGGTTGAGGAAAGTTTTCTTGTCCATCTCCAGGGCCTTCTGCAGGGCGGCAGTCTGTTCGGCCACAGCCTCGCTGAGCCCATCCTGCTCCAGTTCCTTCTTCATCATGTCCAGGAGCGTCATGGCGCTTGAGCGGTAGTCGAACGTCTGAGTCTGGGCATATTCGACGAAATCATTCCACATTTCATCAGTCAGGTGGAAGTCTTCTTCCACGCTCTCGTGCTTGCGCGCGAATTCGATGGCGTAGCTCTGGATGATGCCCGCGGTGACCAATGAATATGTCAACCTGCTGTAGTCGTGCCCCTCGATGATGTGGTCCGGAGTGATTCCGCCGCCGTCGCGCACCGTCCTGCCGTGAGCGGTCTTGAATTCGTGCGTGAGCGAGTCCGGGATCTGTCCGACACTGCCGTCCTCGTTGCGGTGGGAATAGTCGATCGCCTGCACGCAGCGCCCGGAAGGTGTGTAGTATTTGGCGATCGTGACCTTCAGCTGTCCGTTGTAGGGGAGAGGGCGGATGCTCTGCACGAGACCCTTTCCGAAAGTCCTGGTGCCGCAGATGGTCGCCCTGTCGAGGTCCTGAAGGGCTCCGCTCACTATCTCCGATGCCGATGCCGAACCCGAATCGACCATCACGATGATCGGAATCTGTGTGTCGATCGGGTCGTATTTTGTCTTGAACTGGGCCTCGGAACCCTCGGCAAGGCCTTTCTGGGAAACTACCAGCGAGCCTTTCGGCACGAAGAGCGAGACGATGTCGATGGCTTCGCTCATCAGTCCGCCTCCGTTGCCCCTGAGGTCCAGGACAAGTTTCTCCATCCCTTCGGCCTTGAGTCTGAGGACTGCGTTGCGGATGTCGTTCGAAACATTCTGGGTGAAACCGCTCTGGTAGATGTAGCCGGTGGTCCCGTCGAGCATCCCGGCATATTCGACATCCGGAAGATGGATCCTCTCGCGGACCACGTCGATTTCCACTATTTCCCCTGTCCTGACTTTCTGCACTTTGAATTTCACTGTCGTGCCAGGCTTTCCTTTCATCCTGTCGGATGCCTCCTGGGTGGTCAGGCCGTGGGTGGAGGTGCCGTCGATCTCCAGGATCTCATCGCCGCAGCGAAGTCCGTTCCTGTCGGCAGGGCTGTCCTTGTAGGGCTCGTTGATGATGACGTTGCCGTCCTTCTCGGGCTTGTAGATGATTGCTCCGATGCCTCCGTAGGTCTTCGCTATCATCAGCTGGAGATCCTCATTGTCCTCCTCCGGGATGTAGACCGTGTACGGGTCGAGGCTTTCGAGCATCGCCTGGATGCCGGCTTTCTCGATTCTGTCCAGCGGGAGGGAGTCCACGTAGGATCTGTTCAACTCGTTGAGTATGGCGTTGTTGATCTCGGTCCATTGCCCGATCTTGAAGGATTTCGTCTGTGCGGTGGCTGTGGTGGCGATGGCTGCCATCATCAGGCTGAGACCGATGACCGTTATTCTTTTCATGTTCATTGTCTGTTATCATTAAAGGCCGGGCAATATAGTGCAAGCCCCGTGCCGCAAACAAAGGTAAGATTTTTTTATCTTTGTATCAGAATCATTATCACATGACCAAGATAGTTTTTGCAACCGGCAACCGCGGAAAGCTCCGCGAAGCGTCGGAAATCCTGGGAGATGGCTTCGAACTGTACACTCCTGCGGATTTCGGAATAACAGAAGACATCCCGGAGACGGGTGACACGCTGGAGGAGAACTCCCGTCAGAAAGCCGAATTCATCCATTCCCTCAAAGGCTGCGACTGCTTTGCGGACGACACCGGTCTCGAGGTCGATGCCCTGGGAGGCGCTCCGGGAGTGTACACGGCACGGTATGCCGGCGAATCGAAAGATTTCAACCTGAACATGGACAAGGTCCTTCATGAGCTCTCGCTTCTTGAGGCCAGTGGGAAGGCGGTGAGCCGCAGAGCCCGTTTCAGAAGCGTCGTGACGCTGATCCTGGACGGGAAGACCTACACCTTCGAGGGTGTCATGGAAGGCGAGATCGCAAGGGAGAAGTCCGGGAACGGCGGTTTCGGGTACGATCCCATATTCATTCCTCTTGAATATCCCGGCATGACAGCGGCCGACATCACCGAGGAGCAGAAGAACGAAATCTCGCACAGAGGCAAGGCTCTGCGGGCAATGTCGGAATTCCTCAACCGGATCAAGGGCACGCAGCGTTGAAGCCCGCCCGGACAACCTGATGAAACCAAAGCGACAACCCGATGAAATCAAAGGCGGAACTGATAGTCATCAGCAGCACGAAGTTCGGTGAGAACTCCATCGTTCTTCACACTCTGAGCAGGGAATACGGCAGGAGGGGCTTCCTAGTGCGCGTCAGCCCGAAGACGGCGATGGCCCTGTTCCTGCCCCTGAATATTCTCGAAGCCGAGGTGACCGAGAATCCCAAGTCCGAGCTCTGGTTCGCGAGGAACTTCACCTGCGTCTCCCCGCTGAACTCTGTCAGGAGCAACATCTACAAGAACACTATGACCCTCTTCATGAGCGAGGTCCTGTTCCGCGTTGTCAGGGACCAGACTTGCGAGGACTGTCTGGCGGACTGGCTCAAAGGGCAGATCCTGACCCTGGATGCCCTGCAGGGGGACTATTCCAACTTCCATCTGCTTTTCCTGCTCGGTCTCTGCACCGCCCTGGGCTTCAGTCCGGGGATGGAAGACCTTTCCCCTTTCGTCGGAGAATGGTACACAAGTGTCGAAGCTCTCCTGACAAGGCCCTTCGAAGAGGCCCTGCTGGTGCCTCTGAACGGGGCGGGGAGGAATGAGATAGCCGAGTCCATACTCCGGTACATCGCCCACCACACCGAGTCTTCGGTCAATGTCCGCTCCCTTGCAGTGCTGCGGGACATCTTTGCATGATGATTTGCATGAAAAGTTGTCGCGTTCTTGCCGAATCTTGGGGTCAGGTTCTTTTTTCCTCTTTCCATATTGGCTATCTTTGCATATTGTTTAAACCACAACACATACATCACAATGGCAGTTGACTACGAGAAGGCAGGCGTCAGCCTCGAAGCGGGCTATGACGTGGTCCGCAGAATCAAGAAACACGTGGCTTCCACCGACAGAGTCGGTGTTATGGGTAACATCGGGTCGTTCGGAGGAATGTTCGACCTTTCGGTTCTTGGAGTGAAGGAACCGATCCTTGTCAGCGGGACTGACGGTGTCGGGACCAAACTCAAGATTGCTTTCGCGATGGACAGGCATGACACCATCGGAATCGACGCGGTGGCGATGTGCGTCAATGACGTGCTTGCCCAGGGAGCGGAACCTCTGGTGTTCCTGGACTATGTCGCCCAGGGAAAGACCCGTCCCGAGGTTGTAGAGGCCATCGTGGCCGGTGTGGCAGAAGGCTGCCGCCAGGCGGGCTGCGCCCTTGTCGGCGGAGAGACGGCGGAAATGCCCGGCATGTATGAGGACGGTGAATATGACATCGCGGGCTACACCACGGGAGTCGTTGAAAAGTCCAAGCTCATCGACGGCACCAAGGTCAAGGCAGGCGATGTGCTGGTGGGAATCGCCTCCACAGGTGTCCACAGCAACGGTTTCAGCCTCGTCAGGAAGATTTTCTCCGACAATGCCCTGGATCTGCACAAAGTCTATCCCGAGCTAGAATCCGACCAGCCTCTCGGACTGGTGGCCCTCACTCCTACCAGAATCTATGTGAAGCAGGTTCTCGACGTCATCCGCAACTGCGATGTCCACGGAGTCGCGCACATCACCGGCGGCGGCTTTGACGAGAACATCCCGAGAATCCTCCGTCCCGGCCAGGGAATCGAGGTCGAGGAGGGCACTTGGACCATCCTTCCGATCTTCCGTTTCCTCGAGAAGTACGGCAGGATCCCTCACAGGGAGATGTTCAACATATTCAACATGGGCATCGGAATGGTGATCGCCCTCGACGCCTCCCAGGCGCAGAAGGCAATCGACATCCTTGCCTCCCACGGCGACAGGGCCACTGTCATCGGCAAGGTCACAGACAAGCCTGGAGTCGACATCCACCTTCTTTGAAAAACGAATCATACTAACAGATATGCGAGCATTAATCAGTGTCAGTGACAAGACGGGCGTTGTTGAGTTCGCCCGCGAACTGGTCGCCATGGGTTGGGAGATCCTCTCCACCAGCGGTACCATGAAGATGTTGAAGGAAGCAGGCCTTCCGGTGACTTCGGTCAGCGATGTCACGGGCTTTCCGGAAATCTGTGACGGCAGGGTCAAGACCCTCCATCCGAAGATCCACGGAGCCCTTCTTGCCAGGAGGGATATTCCCGACCACATGAAGCAGATCGCCGACAACGGCATCGAGACCATCGACCTGGTCTGCGTCAATCTCTATCCGTTCCGCGAAACCATCGCCAAACCTGACGTGACCCTCGAGGATGCCATCGAGCACATCGACATCGGCGGCCCGTCGATGGTCCGCAGTGCAGCCAAGAACTGGCAGAGCGTGACCATCGTAGTCAATCCGGAGGACTATGCCACAGTCATTTCCGAGCTCAGGGAAAGCGGATCGACCACTCCTGCCACCCGTCTGGCCCTGTCCGCAAAGGCCTACACCCACACAGCCCAGTACGACAGCGCGATTGCGACCTACATGCGCGCCCAGGCAGGCCTTCCTGAGAAGCTTTTCCTTGAATATGACATCAAGCAGGAGTTGCGCTACGGCGAGAATCCGCATCAGGCTGCCAAGTTCTACAGGACTGCCGAAGAGGTGCCATATTCACTTGCCACCGCCCGCCAGCTCGGAGGAAAGGAACTTTCCTACAACAATATCCAGGATGCCAATGCCGCCCTGAACATCGTACGCGAGTTCAAGGAGCCTTTCGCTGTGGGTCTCAAGCACATGAATCCTTGCGGCGCCGGTACCGGAAAGGACATCGCCCAGGCATGGAAGAGGGCCTACGAGGGTGACAAGACCTCGATTTTCGGCGGCATCGTCGCTTTCAACCGTGAGGTGACCCTCGAGGTGGCGCAGATGCTCAAGCCGATCTTCCTCGAGATCGTGATGGCTCCGTCCTTCGCTCCCGATGCGCTGGAACTTCTCCAGACCAAGAAGAACCTCAGGCTCCTTGTCGTGGACATGGAGGGAGAGGTCAAGGAGCAGATGGCCTGTGTCAGCGTCAACGGAGGTCTGCTCGTGCAGAACCAGGACCTTGGCATCGTTTCCGCCAAGGCTGAACAGTGCGTGACCGCCGTCAAGCCTTCAGAAGACCAGCTCGAGGATCTGAACTTCACCTGGCGGATCGTCAAGCATGTCAAGTCCAATGCCATCGTCGTCGGAAAGGCCGGGATGGTCTACGGTGTCGGAGCCGGTCAGATGAACAGGATCGGTTCGGCCGAGATAGCCCTGAAGCAGGCAGCCCGCACCCTTGCCGAGGAGGCCGCCGCTGCAGCAGGAGTCGATGTGGACACTCTGGATGAGAAGGAGGTCGCCCGCAAGGCCGGCCTGGTGCTCGCGTCGGATGCATTCTTCCCGTTCGATGACTGCGTGACTCTTGCAGCCGAGTATGGCGTCAAGGCCATTGTCCAGCCGGGAGGATCCGTCCGTGATGCGGATTCGGTGAAAAAGTGTGACGAGTTCGGAATCACGATGCTCTTCACCGGTGAGAGACATTTCAAACATTGATGGACTATGGCTCTGGTGTACCACAAACCCTTGACCGGCATCGATCCGGACACAGTGTCCCTTGAATCCCTGGTGGGCCGCAGAGTCCTTGTTGTGGGAAGCGGCGGACGCGAACATGCCATAGTGGATGCCCTCAGCCGTTCCGGGAGCGTGGGCAAGATCTACTGTGCCCCCGGCAATGCCGGAATAGCCGCCCAGGCCGAATGCGTCCCGATCAGGGAAACTGACATTCAGGCCCTTGTGACCTTTGCATCGCAGAACTCCATCGACCTTACCGTCGTGGGTCCCGAGGTGCCCCTTTCCATGGGCATCGCCGACGCCTTCACGGCCGCAGGCCTGAGGATATTCGGACCTTCCGCCGCTGCCGCCAGGATCGAGTCCAGCAAGGATTTCGCCAAGAGGCTGATGGCAAAGTACGATGTCCCGACAGCCGCCTACCGCACTTTCGACAGCTATGATGAGGCCCTTGAATATGTCAGGGCGGGCAAGTTCCCGGTGGTCCTGAAATATGACGGTCTCGCGGCCGGCAAGGGAGTAGTCATCCCTGAGAACCTTCAGGAGGCCGAAGAGGCTCTCCGGGACATGCTCCTGGATGATCGTTTCGGCAAGGGGAAGGTCGTCATCGAGGAATTCCTGACAGGCCCCGAGTTCTCTTTCATGTGTTTTGTAGACGGGCTGAAGGTCTATCCTCTGGCCCTGTCCCAGGACCACAAGCGTGCCTTCGACGGAGACAAGGGTCCGAACACGGGCGGAATGGGGGCATATTCGCCGCTCCCTTTCATTTCCCGCGAGGATGAGGACTATGCGATGGAGCACATCATGAAGAAGGTCGCCGCCGGAATGGTCAGCGAAGGCTGTCCGTTCAAGGGTGTGCTTTACGGCGGTCTGATGAAGACTCCGGACGGGATCAAGGTCATCGAGTTCAATTGCCGCTTCGGCGATCCTGAGACCGAGGTGGTTCTTCCGAGACTCGAGACCGACATCTACCTGATGTTTTCGGCAGTTGCCGACAGCGATTCCTCTATGCCTCCGGTCAGGTGGGCTGACAATGTTGTGCTGGGTTTCGTGATGGCATCCAAGGGCTATCCGGGCTCCTATGAGAAGGGTTTCGAGATCTCCGGACTAGAGGATGCAATGTCCGATCCTGCGGTCAGAATCTACCAGATGGGCACGAAACTCGCCGAGGCAGAAGGCCGGGAATCTCCGGTTCTGGTGACCTCCGGAGGCAGGGTTCTGATGGTTGTCGCCGCTGCGCCTACCGCTCTTGAGGCCCGCGACAAGGCTCTCGCTGCAGTCGGGAAGATCCGCTGCGCGAACCTTTTCAACCGTACGGACATCGGCCACTGGATTTTCTGAAACACCCGAAACGACATATTCAAAATGGCAAAAATAATAAGCGGAAAAGATCTTGCCGCCTCGCTTAAGGCTGAAATGGCAGCCAAGGTGGCTGAATATCCTGAAAAATACGGCCGCGCACCGAAACTGGCAGTCATCCTTGTCGGGGATGACCCTGCAAGCCAGACCTATGTCCGCAACAAGGCCAAGGCCTGCGAGACAGTTGGAATCACGAATATGACGGTCCGTATGCCGGCCGAGACGACCGAAGAGGAACTCCTCTCCACCATCGCTTCCCTCAACCTGGATGATTCCGTCGACGGAATCCTGGTCCAGCTCCCCGTCCCGAAGCACATCAGCGAGGTGAAAGTCATCGAGGCAATCGCCCATGAGAAGGATGTGGACGGGTTCCATCCACTGAACACTGCCGCTCTCTGGCAGAAGAGACCGAATTCATCCTGCGTCATTCCCTGCACCCCTGAAGGCATCATAAAACTCCTGGAATCAGCCGGTTGCGAGATTGCCGGCAAGAATGCCGTCGTGATCGGCAGGAGCCAGATAGTCGGTCTTCCGGTTGCAAAGCTTCTCCTTGACAGGAATGCTACGGTGACCATCTGCCATTCCAGGACCGCCGGTCTTGCAGAGATTACCCGCCGGGCAGACATCCTCGTCGTGGCTATCGGCAGGGCAAAGTTCGTGACCGGAGACATGGTCAAGGAGGGAGCAGCCGTGATCGACGTCGGAATGGACAGGGATGAGAACGGCGCTCTCTGCGGCGACGTGGACTTTGCTTCCGTCGAGCCGAAGGCTTCCGCAATCACACCGGTTCCGGGCGGAGTCGGTCCCATGACCATCTGCTGCCTGATGGAAAACACCATCAAATGTTTTCTCAACAAAGTTGCAAAAGAATAATAATCGGTCTGTCATGCATTTATTATAGGGATTATTCCTACGGAAATGTTAAATTTGTGTCAACCACATGATTTGACAGCAATATGAGAAATACAGCAGTTGCAATGCTGACATCTGTGGCCTGCTTCGTGGCAGGCCTCTTTGTGTCCGGATGTTCCGGCCGTACCTCCTCCCGGGACGGGAGGCCTTCGATGGAAAGAGACAGCATTTACCGGGTTACCCTGGAAGGTGAGTCCTGTCCTTTCGCCTCCAAAGCTGAATATGGTGTCTTTGTTCCCGGATCCGCGAAGCGCATCCGGGGCGTTCTGGTGCTCCAGCATGGATGCACGATGGAACAGTTCGGGATCACCCGGCCGTACGATCTTCAGTATCAGGAATTTGCCAGAAAATGGGGCCTGGCCGTGCTGGAGACGGCACTCTACGGCGACTGCTTCCTCTGGCGCGATCCCCAGTCCGGAACCGCAGAGGCTCTGTTCAGCGTCCTGTCCCTTGTCGCTTCCAAATCCGGTCATCCGGAGCTGGAAGGAGCCCCTTTCCTGCTTTTCGGTCACTCCGGAGGAGGCTACTGGACCCTCGGAATGCTGAGGGACTATCCGGAGAGGATAATAGCTCTGGTGGCATATTCAGCAGCCTTCGATCCCCAGTGGGACTATCCTGCCGAGGCGGCAGAGGTTCCGGTGCTGCTCAGGCACGCCGGTCCTGAAGATGCTCCTTTCGCCGCCTGCGAGGCTACCGCCAGGAACACTTTCGCCCGCCTGCGCCTGATGGATGCCCCGGCCTGCATTGCCTTCACCGAAGGGCAGAATCACAATTTCAGTTATCTCCGCTATATGGCCATACCGTTCTACGAGTCCGCGATGAAGCAGCGCCTGCCTAAGGGCAAGTCAATGGTGCTCAGGAGTCTGGATCCGAAGAAGACCTGGCTTGGCGATCCCGGGACACTGGAACTGAGCAAGGAATCCAGGTTCGAAGGGGATGCTGTCGGCCTGTGCCGGTTCGCGGACAAGGCAACGGCTCGGAACTGGAAGGAATATGTCACCACGGGCACCCTTTCCGACAAGACGCCTCCATCAGCTCCTTTTGGACTGAAGGTCGAAAAGACGGACACTTCCCTCATCCTGACCTGGGATGCGAGGGTCGATGTCGAGTCGGGCATCGCGCGCTTCAACATATTCAAGAACAACACCCTTGTGGGCACAGTGCCTGCCGAGGGACCCTATCAGACTTTCGACACCAACGGTGACAACACCTATCCTCTCCATCCTGCGGAACTCAGGTTTGTCATTCAGGGGACTGATGCGCGCAGCGTCGGTGTGGAAGCAGTCAACAGATTCGGATCAGTTTCAAAACGAACAATATGCAAAGAATTACCATCTTCCTGATGCTGGCCCTGATGTCAGTGTCTGCTGTCCTTCCTGCCAAGGGAGGCACCAAGCCGGCAGTCCTTCTCGACCTTCGGTTCGACAAAGGCGAAAAGCCGGAATTTGTAAAACTCAACGGCGCTGCGGGATATTCCGAAGGCGGCCTTGCCCTCATCCCGGGGGAGTCTCTTGTCAAGATCGACAAGTTCTACGCCCTTGCAGAGAGAAAGGCTTGCTACCGGGTCACTCCTTCCGAGGATGCCGTGCTCTGGTTCCGCAGCAGCGAGGGTGATTTCACTGCAGAACTTGATGTCCCGTCCCGCAAGGTCAGGATTCTGACATCCCCGGCGACAGAGGCAGATGTCCCCTTCCTTGAAGGAGGCAAGGCCTTTGATGTCGAGGTGTACCACATCTACAACAAGGCTATCGTGAGGGTTTCTGCCGTCAAGGGCAGCGGATCGGTCGCCGTCGAGGCCGTGAATGATGGCCCGGGAGGTCACGGAGCCGGAGTTCTCCAGCCTGGATTCAATGTCGGAATGCAGTGGGACCACTATTGCTTCGGACTGAGGAGCGGAGCTTCCGCCCTTGTTTCCAGGGTCACCGTTTCCTCTCTCAGGAAGAAGGTGAGGATGCTTATCTACGGAGATTCCATCACCCAGCCGGAGGGATATTTCCCGGCAGACAAGTTCCAGTTTGCCTGGACCCAGCGCATCATCAGCCATCTTGGAGGCAACGCGATGTCCAGCGGACGCGGCGGCTGCACCATTGTCCATGTCCTGGACTACATCAAGAACGAGCTTCCTTACATCAAGACCGACTATGTCATGGTGACCATAGGCACCAACGGAGGCAACACGGAAGAGAATCTCTCGGAGCTTGTCGAATATATTCTCTCTCAGGGATGCATCCCTATCCTGAACAACATCCCTTGCAACGAGTCCGGAACTCAGATTCCTTGCAATGAGGTCATCGCCAAGGTGCGCGCGAAGTACGGCATCAAAGGTTGCATGTTCGACCTGGTGACTTCCCTGGACGGGGACGGAAAGCAGGTCGACAAGAACCAGATGTTCTTCGAGGACTATTGGAAGGAATGGAAGTGGCTTGTCTACCACCATCCGAACTGGGTTGGCGGCGACAACATGTTCAAGCGTACCCTGGTGGACGTCCCTGAAATCTATGAATAGCCTCCGTGCGTTTTGCGGATTTTTTTTGAATATGAAACCGAACAGGATCATGAAATATCTACATTCTTTTTTTCTGGCCTTTTTTATTTGTTTTTCCCTTTCCGTTCAGGCTTCGGCGAAGTCTGCTCCCCTCACCGAGGCAGTAGACCTTAGGTGCAACTATCAGGTCGAGCCTTTGGGAATAGACCAGATGCAGCCTCAGTTCAGCTGGAGGCTGGAATCCGACAGCCGTGGCTGCATGCAGAAGGCCTATCAGGTTCTGGTGGCCACTTCTCCGGAGAAGCTGGCCAACGGTGAGGCTGACATGTGGGACAGCGGCAAG
>SFMU01000080.1 GCA_004552965.1 Bacteroidales bacterium
CGCATTGTTGTCAGATGAGCGGGCGGTGATTCTGACCTTTCCGGCACTCTTCGCAGTCACGATACCGGACTGTGAGACATAGCCAACCGACGAGTCGGATGACTCCCACTTCACAGTCTTGATAGAAGCATTTGCAGGAGCGATTGCCGGAGTGAGGGTCAGGGTCTGCCCCACCCTCATCGTAGCCTCAGTCCTGTCGAGGGAAAGCCCGGTGACAGGAATCTTGGAGACATTAACTATCAAGAATGAAGAATAGTATCCTGACGCAGCTTGAATCGTAATCGATCCACGCCCAGATTTATAGAGAGCGGTGACAAGGACATTCCAATACGGCGTACCGGTCTCCTTTGTCGGCTCGCAGACAACAGGACAGTTGATGGCAGGACTGACTTTGATGTCCTCAGTGGCATCGTCAGGAGAAACCTTGACCCGGATGGTGTAGGACTCGCCCATATTCAATTGCACCTCTTTACCTTTTTCTGAATATGAAATCGAGGTGATCGGCACAGTGCGCTCGACGACTGTCAGGGCACAGGAGGCCGTAAATGAACCGTCATTGGTGGTAACGGTGACCTGGGTGGTTCCCGGAGCAACAGGAGTTATCTTCCCGTTCTGATCAACGGTTGCTACAGAAGTGTCGCCGGAAGTCCAGGTAACACTCTTGTCGCGGGCGTCTTCAGGAGCCACGGTGGCGGTCAGGGTAGCGGTCTGCCCCATCTGGAGGGAAAGGGTCGTGCGGTCAAGGGTGACACCGGTCACTGCATAAGGATCGATGACAATGACCTCGGCACTCGCTGAAACATCCTGCCCACGGACTGTGATGGTGGCAGTGCCCGGAGAAAGTGCAGAAATGTCGCCGTCGCTAATGGTTGCGACCGAAGGGTCGCTGGACTCCCAGATTAGACCTTCATTGCAGTCTGCCGGGAGGATATCCAAGGTCAGGGAACCTTTCTCCCCGATGTTGAGATTCAAAGTAGTTGGAGAGAGAGTAAGTTTGGTGGCCGGAATGAGCGGCTCGATGACGGTTACCTTGCAGGACTTGGAGAAGCCCCCGTCTTTGGAAGTCGCTGTAATTTCAGTTTCACCCAAAGCCTTGGAGGTCACAGTTCCGTCCTGTGCAACGGAAGCGACATCTGGATTGGCTGAAGTCCAGCTCACGGACTTGTCTGTTGCATCAGAAGGAAGGACTGTGGCTACAAGTCGCGAACTCTGTCCCAGATTGATGGTAAGGGTGCTGGCTGAAAGGTCAAGACCGGTCGCATGCTGTTTGACAGTCAGGTTGCAGACAGCCTGGAAGCCACCCTCAAAAGATGTTACGGTAATCTGGGCAGTTCCGGCCTTGAGGGCTTTCACGAGTCCGTTGGACACAGTCGCAATGGTCTTGTCGGAAGAAGACCAGGTAAGTCGGGTTTCAGTAGCATTCTCCGGTTTGATCTGTGCTGTAAGGGTCTCGTTCTCACCGGTGTACAGGGCAAGTGAGGACTTGCTGATTGTGACCCCGGTCACATGCTGCTTCACGGTCAGGACGCAGGATGCGGAGAACTTTCCGTCCGGAGTGGAAACAGTGATGGTGGCGCTGCCAGGTGCAAGAGGAGTAACGGTAGCAGCCAGGCCAGTCCCCTTCTCGACTCTGGCGACAGACTCGTCAGAACTTGACCAGACCACACTCTTGTCGGAGGCATCTGAAGGAGTGATGGTAGCCGAAAGAGCAAGCGGCTTATCACCGACATACATAGAGGCCGAAGTCTTTGAAAGCGAAAGGCCGCTGACAGGAGTTCCGACCTTCACAAGGCAGGTAGCCATCTTGCCGCCGTCCTTTGTGACAGCATGGATGGTTGCCTCACCGGCAGAGACACCGGTCACAAGCCCCTCAGAGGAAACCGTGGCGACTCCCGGTTTGTCCGAACTCCAGTTCACATCTGGAACGGAAGCATTCTCCGGGAGGACGGTCACATTCAGTTGGCGGGTTTCGCCCGGAAGAATCTGTATTTCCTCCACATCGAAGGAGATACCGGTGACACGGCTCACGACAGTCACCTTGCAGGTCTCGAAAACAGTTTCGGAGACGGAAACAGTAATCACAGCAACACCGGCCTTGAGTGCCCTGACATTGCCATTCTGGTCAACCTGGGCAATCTCCGGCTTGTCGGAACGCCAGGCCAGAGTGTTCTGGGTAGCATCCGAAGGGAAGACAGAAGCGCTGAGAGTTGCAGACTCGCCTTCCTCAAGACTGAGGCTGGAAGAACTGATCTTGATGTCCAGGGCAGGACTCAGGACAGAAACGACACAGCTTGAAGTAATCTTGCCGTCTGAAGCAGTGGCAGTAATAGATGTCGTTCCCGGGCCGATTGCGGTCACTGTGCCATCCGAAGAGACGGATGCAACTTTAGAGTCAGCGCTGGTCCAGGTGACTTTGACATCAGTGGCATCCTCAGGATAGAAGACCGGAGTAATCGTGAAACTTGAACCGATGGATTCAAGGGTATATTCATTCGGGTCGAGGTGCAGGCTCTCGAGCGGAGTGCCGACAACCACATTGCAGTACGCGGTGAAGCCGCCGTCGGAAGAACTTGCAAAAACCGTTGCGGAACCGTTCCCGACAGCAGTAACCTTTCCCGACTCGTCCACTGCGGCAACTTCCGGATCGGAAGTCCCCCAATTCAAGCTACGGCAAGTGGCATCTTCAGGGAATATGCTGACTTTCAAGGTCTCGGAAGCACCTTTCTTCAACTTCAGCTCAGTCGGTTCGAGTTCGATTCTCTCGACTCCCTTCCCGACACTGATTACACAGGAAGAGGTGTAGCCGCCATCGTCAGCCCTGGCCATGACCTTGGTTGAACCCACCTGCTTGCCCCGGACGGTAATGCTGCCGTCGCCCAAGTCGGTATATTCAATTATTGAAGCATTCTCTACTGTCCAGAGAATCTTGGTGTTGGTGGCATTGGCAGGAGATACTATTGCCTTGATGATGCAGGTCTCCCCCATGGCAATGCTCTGGGAGCCCTTGTCGAGGGTGACACTTGTAACAGGCACCACCGGCTCCTGACAGGAGAAAAGAACGCAGAGGGCCGCGAAAAAAAGTATGATGTGCTTTTTCATGTTTCTCGGAATTACAGGGGAGGACTAAAGTTTCTGGCAACGGACCGCATGACCTTCGCCGCGGGTCTTGTTGTTGTAGTAAAGACCGACTTTGGAATCATCGGCGTTGGTCTTGATGTGGAACTCAAAGGTCGTGACAGTCTGGGTCGCCGTCTTGCTTGTCCAGTAATCTGCGAACTGCCCGGCGAGCCTGATGTCACCCTCTCCCCTATGGATATAGCCTGTTGCGGGATACCAGGCAGTACCGCCGCTCACCAGGTTGAACTTGACACCCTTGGAGTAGAAATCCATTGAATATGACTTCTCGCCAGCCTGGTTCCAGACCCCTTCAGGTCCGCCGTCAGGAATTCTCCATCCTGCAGGACAAGGGTCGTAGATGGTCTTGTCCGATGTCCAGAGAGTATTGTCGCGGCCTGCACTGATCCAGTCGTCGCCGGAGGAGTCATCACAGAGGATGAAAGTTGTAGGATGTGAAACTGAATATGCCACATCACAGTCGGAATTGCACTTGAGCTTGCTGATGGAACCTGTGATAGCCATCGGAGTATTGGCAGCATCAGCGGCGCCCGGGAACGGATCCTTGCGGCCCCATTGGTAGAAAAGTCCGTAGGAAAGGGCACCGGAAGGAGAAGTCGAGAGGGCTCCTATGTTGCGGTCCATCATGTAGGTGCTGGTATTGACATAGAGCTGCTTGGTCTGCTGTGGGTCGAAATCGCAAAGCCAGATGTGCCAGGACCAAAGAAGGTTACCGGCTGCATCATAGGCACCGATGAGGGCATTGCCAGGCTTGAAGTTATCAGCTGTCTTGAAGTAGATCCTGCCGTTCTTGACAGTAACCTGCGGTTTGAGAATATCACCTTTTGACACTTTGGTAGCAGTGTTGTCAGTTTCCCAGAGAACAGTGGCGCTGGCAACTGTGCCAACACTCTCTTTTGAATTGCCCTTGACCAAAGGGAATTTGTAGGAGCCGGCTTCACGGACGATGTAGCAGTTGGCCGTACCATCTGTATCTAGCGGGAAACCGTCGATGATGTTGGAAAGGGCTCCATCGCGGTCAGCTTTGCGGATTGTGGCAAAAATATACCTCTGAACAGAGACATAAGAGTTGCAGACTGCAGTCTTGACGGCGGCACCATTTTTCATAAACTTCAAAGTGAAGCCTTTCTTGAAGACCTGTGGAACCATCGAAAGGTAATAAAAAGATCCCTGTTCGAAACTGCCTTTCAGAATGATTGTCTTACTGGAGGAAGTGGTGGCATCGCAGACAGGGAGACCATCTTCAATACGGATCGAAAGTGGACCGGCTACAGTCTCATTGTTGTTGCCGGAGAACTCGACTGCATCATAGCCGGAACCTTCGACAGAGAAACGTATTCCGCCAAGTACATCATAGAATCCCATTTCGGTAGTCGAAGAACTGCCGACCATCAGAAACGCTTGAGGATCGAAAGTGTCCGGGATAGCCTTCTGTTCCTCCGGAAGATAGGCATTGATGACGCCATCGGCAAAAGATGCGGTAGCGCTATAGGGATAAAGAGCATAGTAAAGCCCGTTTGCAGGGGTAGCGGCTTGGCCTGAGAACTCGGCGACTTCACCTCCTTTAGCAGTCACGAATTTGTTGCCTCCATTTCCGGAATTGGAATCAAACAATGAAATTGAATCCGGAGCCGACCACACAACTGTTCCGAAAACATCAGATACAGAGGCCTTTGTTGCATTGGAAAGAAAGGCTTTCAGGACCATATCATGTTTGGGCTGCAGGTCAGGCAAAGTCTCTTCGACCGTTGTTTCCTTCAGGCAGGAGCAAAGTAGAAGAGCCAGGAAAAGGAAGGATAGCTCAAATCGTCTCATAAATAATTTGACTGATTAACTCAATTAATTAATAAAGACAAAGGTATAAAAAAAGAGGGAAGATAGAAAACTATCTTCCCTCTCATTATAGAGCTATTCTGAAAAATCGAAC